>CAMAUH010000214.1 GCA_945861365.1 Candidatus Kuenenia stuttgartensis | reverse complement strand
CGACGTTCTTCCTGTTGGCCGCCGCGATCGCGCTGGTGTTCATCGCGAACAAGGCCTACGGGGCCTGAGCCAGACGCGCTGCGTAGCGCAGCGAGAACGAAGACAACCCGCACCGCCCGGAAGGCCTTGGCCTCCCGGGCGGTTTCGTTTTCCGCGATGACTCGCGACCGCGGAAGAATCCGTTGCGACCGGAGCCGGGCTCGCTACCCTGCGCCCTCGCCGTTTGGTCCACGGCGCTCAGTGTCTGCTGGTCATGGTGTTGCCCTGCGCCATCAATGCGGGGTGCCCGAGGGCATTCATGTTCAAACCGCTCGAGTGGATGTTGCGGGGGTTCTCCGTCGATCTCGGTATCGACCTGGGCACCGCCAACACGCTGGTCTTCGTTCGCGACAAGGGCATCGTCCTCGACGAGCCTTCGGTCGTTGCCGTGCGCAAGGGCACCAGCGAGGTGCTGCTGGATGGCATGGCGGTCGGTGATGCCGCACTCGAGTACCTCGGCCGCTGCCCGCCTGGCTTCCAGGCGGTGCGCCCGATGAAGAGCGGCGTCATCGCCGACTTCGAGGTCACCGAGAAGATGCTGCGCTACTTCATCTCGAAGGCGTGCGGCGGCAAGAAGCTGGTGAAGCCGCGCCTGGTCATCGCCGTGCCGTGGGGCATCACGATGGTCGAGAAGCGCGCGGTGATCGGCAGTGCCGAGCGCGCCGGCGCGCGGCGCGTGTTCCTCGTCGACGAGCCGACCGCCGCCGCCATCGGTGCCGGTCTGCCGGTGCACGAGCCGCGCGGGTCGATGATCGTCGACATCGGCGGCGGCACCAGCGAAGTCGCGGTGATCTCGCTCGCCAACGTGGTCATGGCCGAGTGCCTGCGCGTCGCCGGTGACGACTTCAACGACGCGATCGCCCAGTACATCCGCTCGAAGTACAACCTGCTGATCGGCGAGATCACGGCCGAGCGCCTGAAGATCGCCGCCGGCAGCTGCGTGCCGCTCGAAGAGGAGATCGAAGTCGAGGTGCGCGGTCGCGACAGCCTGGTCAACCTGCCGCGGCGTGCGGTGATCAGCTCGGTCGATGTGCGCGAAGCGTTGCAGGAGCCGGTGCGCAAGGTCATCGGTGCGATCAAGTCGGTGCTCGAGCGCACGCCGCCGGAACTCGCATCGGACCTCGTCGACACCGGCATCACGCTGTGCGGCGGCGGCTCGCTGCTGCGCGGTCTGCCGGACCTGGTCGCGCGCGAGACCGAGCTGGATGTGCGCGTTGCCGAACGTCCGCTCGAGGCCGTCGCCCGCGGCACCGGCATCTTCCTGGAGAACCTGGAGCTGTACTCGCAGTTCCTCGAAGGCGGCGAAGACCTCGGTTGAGCTGCGCCGACGGCGTTCGCCGTCGGCGTGCAGGTGGGCAGGTTCAGCAACGGTCCGCGTCGTGCGCAAACGATCCGAAGCGTTCCCGGTCGGCCTCTACGGCATGCTGCTCTTCGCGCTTTGCTGGTTGACGCTGCCTGCCGTGTTCGCGCCACTGGAGCGCTTGCTGCTGGGGGCCACCTGCATCGTGCCGCGCCTCGCCGCGCAGTTCCTCGGCGCACCGGTGCAGGCGGCGACGAACACCCCGGTCGCCACTCCCGCCGCGTTGCTCGCCCGCATCGCGGAGCACGACCTGCGGGCGCCGGTGTCGCTGCAGGCGACCGGCCTGGTGCCGCTGCACTGCGCCGTCATCGCCACCGGCAAGAACGGCGGCGGTGGCCAGGTGGCGGAACTGCTGCTCGACCACAGCTATGCCGAGCTCGCCGGCTGCAGCGAACTCGTCACCAAGGGCGACATGTTGCTCGGCACCCTGGCGACGCGCGGTCGCGGTCCTGCAGCCTTGGACGCTCCCGATGATCCGGCGCGTGTGCTGCTGCTGAACCATGGTGCCTCGCGGCCGCAGTACGCCGCGATGCGGACCGCGGATGGTGGCGCGCTGCGCTTCGTCGTGCGGGCCGCGGCGAGCGTCGATCCGGCACCGCTGCGCGTCGATCTGTGGGACGACCCGTACCGCGCGGCGCGGCTGCAGCGCGCCGGGGATCCGGTGTTCACGATCGATCTGCCGGAGCTGCCGTGGGTGCCGCCGGCCGGCCTGCGGCTCGGTTCGTCGCGCATCTGGGGCTACCCGGGCGAGGCTGATGGTGCGCCGGTGCTGCTCGGCGTATTCGTCGATCCGGGCATCGAAGCGCGGGCTCTGTCCCACGTCGTCTTGTGGCGGGCGGCGGCGGCGATCGCGCCTGGCCAACGCGCGGCGGGACTCGAAGGTCTGCACGGCATCAAGCGCCTGCCGGGTGTGCTGCACGATCTCCCGGGCGTCAGCAACGGCCGCCACCTGCTGGTCGTCGAGGGTGCGGTCGCGCCGACCGCGGCGGTCGTGCACGAAGGCCGGTTGTTGGGCTCGGCGAACGGGCTGGCCTTCGGGGCCGCGCTGATGACGTCGTTCACGGCGTCGCGGCAGCGCTGGAGCCTGTTGCTGTTGCCGGACGATCCGGCCGCACCGCCGCGCGAGCTCACCGCGGTGGTGGTGCACACGGAAGGGGACGTGGTGTGGCTGCGTTGGCGCGGTGGCGAACGCGAGCGTCTGCCGAACGGCGAACTGTTCACGGGCAGCAACGGGCGCCATTGCCCGGCGGGCCTGCGGGTCGGCCGCGCGGGTCCGCATGCGACCGAACTCGACCTGCTCGAGGTGACGGTCCCGCAGGCGAGCGGCCCGTTCGCGGTGGAAGTGCTGGACGGAGGTGGGCCATGAAGCGCTGGCTGCTGTGGTTCGCGCTGGCGCCGCAGACCTTCCTGCTGGCCGGGATGTTGCGTGACCTGGGCCTGCCGCGCTTCGACTTCGGCGCCCTGGCGTGCCTCTACCTGGCGTTCTTCGCCCAGCGCCCGGCGCTGCCGTGGCTGCTGCTCGGGTTCGCGGCTGGTCGCTGCCTCGTCGATGCCGCGTCGCTGCCGGTGCAGTTGCTGGTGCTCGGCATCCCGGTCGGCGTGCTGTTGCCGCTGCGTGCGTTGTTCTTCGGCCAGAACTGGCTCGCGCTGCTCGGTGCGGCAGCGCTGTGCGCAGCCGCCATCCCGCGCCTCGCCGCGTTGTGTGGCTCGTTGTTCGGCCAGCCTTCCATGACGGCCGTTATCGACCTCGGCAGCATGCTGTGGACCACGCTGCTGGTGCCGCCGCTGCTGTGGGTGCTGCGCGCACTGCCGCCGTTCGCGCAGTTCGAGGAACGCGCATGACCCCGACGACGACCAGGATCGGCCGGCTCGGCGTCGTGTTCGCGTGTGGGTTCGCGATCGTGCTCGCGCACCTGGGGTGGTTGATGCTGCGGGACCACGAAGTGTGGGCGCGGCGCAGCCATGACAACCACTGGGCGTTCCGTTCGGTGCCGAGCCAGCGTGGCACCCTGTTCGATCGCTTCGGCGAACGGCTCGCGTTCGACGTGCCGACGACGCAGTTCACGGTGAACTACCAGCGCTTCCGGCAGCGGCATCCCGTCGGGGCTGCGGTGCATGCCGCGACCCTGCTGGCGTCGTTGCAACCGGCCACGAGCGGCACTGCGTACGACTACTCGGACGGGCTGCTCGGCGCCGAGGCTGCCGCGCGGGATGTGTTGGCGATGCCGGCGGTGTTGCTGCGGCGCGGGGTGCTCGACAAGGAGGTCGCGGCCGAGTTGCGCACGGCGGTGACCACGGTGCTGGCCGCCGCTTCGGGTTGGTCGCGCCGCGACGTCTACGCGCGCTTGCGCGAGGCGGCGCAGGCCGGGCGGGGCACGCTCGGTGAGGCCCTCGGGATCCCGGCGGCCGAATTGCTGGCGGCATGCATGCAGGCCGTGGCGCGATTGCGTCAGCTCGATGCGGAGCTGGCGCAGTTGGAACGGCAGCGCGTCGAACTCCGGGCGCTGGCGACGGACGAGGCGCTCGGGTTGCTGGGCACGTTGGAGTTGTTGCGCCGGGCGAGCCTCGCGCGCGAGCGGGTCACGTGGACGGAGAAGAACGCGGATGGTGAGGACGTGCAGCGCGAAGGCAGCCTGATCGAGACGGTGCGGCGCGTGTTCGCCAGCCACGTGCCGTTCGAGCGGGCGGCGGCCCTGCGCATCAGCGCCGAGCTGTACCCGGGGCTCGAGGTGTCGCCGGCCAGCAGTCGCGAACTGGCCGAAGGGCTCGGGGCGACGCTGCCAGCCCTGCTCGGCACGGTGGTGGAGCTGGACCGCGCGATCGAGAAGAAGGCCGAGGGCTGGTCCAAGTGGCTCGCGAGCTATCACGATCGGGAACTGCCCGCCGATTGGTCCGACGAGATGCTGCCGGAGGGCATCGTCGATTCCGACGCCGCCCGCGCCATGCTGCGCAACGACCTCGACAGCACCTTCGAGAACGAACTGCGGCGCCTCGAGCGCGTGGGGCTCTCCGGTGTCGAAACGGCGTTCGACAGCGAACTGATGGGGCGGCTCGGCATGCGCTTCGTCGAGCATGACAGCCGGCGGCGCGAACAGCAGCTGTGGGGCCATCTGCAGGTTGAAGCCGGTGTGGACCTGCACCTGACGTTCGACACGCGGTTGCAGGTCGCCGCCGAGCGCGCGGTGCGCACGACGTGGCAGCAGCAGCGCGATCGCTACTTCGACGAGGAGAAGCAGGCCAAGGTCGAGGCGGCGATCGCGATCATCGATGCGAACTCCGGCGACGTGCTCGCCTATGCGGGCTGGCCGATCGTCAGCGCCCTCGCGCGCGACGTGCCGGGCGTGATCTGGAGCGGCAACGGCGCGCTCGGCTCGGTGGTGAAGCCACTGGTGCTGGTCGAGCAGTTGCAGAGCGAACTGGTGGGGCGGCCGCACCGGGCGCTGGCGAGCCTGGAACCCTGCACCGGCACGTTCCCGTACGGCGGCAAGAACCTGCGTTGCGTCGCGCACTACGAGGCTGGGCGCGACCCGGTCGAGGCGATCGCCGAGTCGTGCAACGCGTTCTTCTACCAGTGCGGCATCGGGCTCGGCGACGAAGGGCTCGCGCGGGCGCTGCGGCGGTTCGGTTTGCTCGAGGCGCCGCCGGGCGATCCGTTCGCGGTCTGCTGGCAACGCAGCGTGCGCGGGTTGCGCGTCGGTGCGCCCGTCATGTCGACGGTAGAGGTACCGAAGGATGCTGCCGGCGGGCCCGATGGAGCACGTCAGGTGACGCCGCGCTATGCCGAGGTGCTGCCCAAGCGCGCCATCGGCTATGGCGTGCAGGCCTCGCCGCTGCACGTCGCGCGGGCCTACGCGGCGTTCGCCACCGGGGCGCTGCCGACGCTCGGCGTGCGGGTCGGCGAGCCGCGCAGCCGCGTGCCGCTGCACGATGTCGTGGCGGAGATGGCGGTGGTGCAGCAGGGGTTGGCCGCCTGCGTCGACTCCGGCACCGGCAAGCGCCTGAAGCGATTGCAGGCGCTCGGTGTCAGCGGCAAGACCGGTACGGCCGAGGTGACGGATTCCGGCAACAACAACGCCTGGTTCGCCGGTTACCTGCCAGCGGCCGGACCGAGCGGCATGCAGTTGACCTTCTGCGCCGTCGTCTACTTCGTGCCGGACGGGGTGCATGGCGCCGACGCGGCTGGCCGCATCGTCGACGACCTGCTCGGCATGGTGCAGAGCGACCCGGTGCTGGCCGGGCGCTACCTGGCGCCGACGGAGGGGCGATGAGCGGCCGCGAACTGAGCTGGCAGAAGGGCCGCCTCGAGGTGCTGCGGTCCGTCGATGGCTGGCTGGTGCTGGCGATCGCCGCACTGTGCCTGTGCGGCATCGTCTTCATCGGTTCGGCGACGCGCGACGACGTGCTGTTCGGACAGCAGCAGGCGCGGCAGGCGCTGTTCGTCGTCTGCGGCCTGGGCTTGGGCCTGTTCGTGATCCTGCCGCACTACGTGCACGTGTTGCGGCTGGCTTGGGTCTTCTAC
The DNA here is from genome assembly GCA_945861365.1 of Candidatus Kuenenia stuttgartensis. Classification (GTDB taxonomy): domain Bacteria; phylum Planctomycetota; class UBA1135; order UBA1135; family UBA2386; genus UBA2386. Next base: position 1,382 of record CAMAUH010000214.1, on the reverse strand, counting down.
GTGGTCGTCGTGATCGGGCTCGCGGGCTTGCCGTTCTTCGCGCCCGAACTGAACGGTGCACGCCGCTGGTATGCGATGCCCGGCTTCTCGATCCAACCGAGCGAGTTCGCCAAGCTCGCGGTGGTGCTGGCGCTGGCCGCGCTGCTGCGGTTCAAGAGCCGGGCCAAGGCGCTGGATGGCCTGCTGGTGCCGATGCTCGTCGCCGGCGTGCCGGCGCTGCTGGTGTTGCGCCAACCGGATCTCGGCAGCTCGATGATGTTCGTGCCGGTGCTGTTCGCGATGTGCCACGCCGCCGGCGCATCGTTGCGCAGCATCCTCGCGGTGCTGCTCATCGCGGCGGCAGTGGGCGTGTTGGCGTGGTTCGAGGTGCTGCACGACTACCAGCGCGAGCGCGTGTTGGTCTGGCTGCAGCACTGGTCGTGGAACGAGGGCAACCTGCACACCTACGAGGTGCGCGAGGTGCTGCGCGGGCCGGGGTTCCAGCCCTGGCAGGCGCTGATCGCGTTGGGCGGCGGTGGCCTCAGTGGCTTCGGCCTCGGCGAAGGGCCGCAGAACCGCTACGACTTCCTGCCGTACCGCAGCGAGGACTACCTGTTCGCGGTGGTCGGCGAGGAGACCGGCTGGCTCGGCTGTGCCGCCGTGCTCGGCCTCGTGGCGACCGTGGTGTTCGGCCTGTTGGCGATCGCGATGCGCACGCGCGAACGGTTCGGCCGGCTGGTCTGTGTCGGCATCGCGACCTGGCTCGGTGCGCAGACCCTGCTGCACGTCGCGGTGTGCGGTTGGCTGGTGCCATCGACCGGCTTGCCGATGCCGCTGCTCAGCTACGGTGGCAGTTCGACCTTGGCGATGCTGCTCGGACTGGCCCTGTGCCTGAACATCGGCGCGCGTCGCGAGCCCAGCCTGTCGGCGGACGGCTTCCGCTGACGCGCGAACGCGCGGTCACTTCGGGCGCGCTTGCTGCTGGCGCAGGTAGGCCTCGAAGTACTTGCGGTACTTCTCGGGCACCTTCGGCGACGAACCACGGTTCTTCAGCGCGTTGAGGTAGGGCTGCAGTTCGCCCCAGCTGCCTTCGCCCTGGCCCGGGCTGCCGGGGCCCGTGTCGGGCTCGAGCTGGCGATTGCCGCGCGTGTTCTGGCCGCCATCCTTCGATTCCTGGCCACCCTTGGGCTGCCCCTCCGGCGTCGGTTGCTGACCAGGCTGCTGGCCTGGCTGTTGGCCTGGCTGCTGTCCCGGTTGTTGCCCCGGCTGCGGCTCGCCCGGCTGCGGTTGCCCTGGTTCTTCACCGGGGCGCGGCTGCTGCACGAACTCGGGCGTCTGGTTCTCGCGGCGGTTCTGCTGGCGGTCGCGCTGCTGTTGCTGCTGCTGCTGTTGTTGCTGTTGGT
>CAMAUH010000213.1 GCA_945861365.1 Candidatus Kuenenia stuttgartensis | reverse complement strand
CTCCGCCGGCAGCAGCGACACCTTGCTGAGGAAGCCCGGCATGCCGCCGTCGTGCTCGACGAGCTTCTGGCCGCGCTCCAGCGACAGGAACCAGCCCATGCCATAGCTGCGGAAGTCGCCGTTCCCCGGCCCGGTGCCGCCGCCGGTCGACACGTGCGGACGCCACAGCTCGCGCAGCGATTCGTCGCGCAGCAGCGTCTCGCCGTTCCACTTGCCGGCGGCCAGCAGCATGCGCATCCAGTTCGTCAGTTCGTGCACCGACGCGTAGATCGATGCGGCCGGCTTGCAGGCGACGAACTCGTGGTCGGGGACCGCTTCGCCGCCGATGTGCGGCAGCGCCTTCTCCGCATCGGCGGGCAGGCGCTGCGCCGACGCGCGGCTCGCGCTCATGCCGAGCGGCGACAGGAAGCGCTGTTCGACGAACTGTTCCCAGGCGACGCCGCTGACCCTCTGCACGACGACGCCGGCGACCAGGTACATCAGGTTCTGGTAGCCGTACTGCTCGCGAAAGCGGTTCACGAGCGGCAGCTTGCGCATGCGCCGCATGACCTCGGCGTCGTCGTGGTCGCTGTCGTACCACAGCAGGTCGCCGGCGAACGTCACCAGGCCGCAGCGATGGCACAGCAGGTCGCGCACCGTCATGTGCGCGCTGATCCACGGATCGGCGAGCTGGAACTCCGGCACGTGCTGCTGCACGAGGTCGTCCCACTGCAGCTTGCCTTCCTGCACCAGCAGCGCGATCGCGGCGGCGGTGAAGGCCTTGCTGCACGACGCGATGTTGCACAGCGACGTCGGCGTCATCGGCGCACCGGTCGCGCGTTCGCCGCGGCCGATCTCGACCAGCACGGCACCGTCCTGCACGACCGCGATCGCGACGCCCTTCGGCGCGAACGCCTCGAAGGCCCGCTGCGCGATGGCTTCGACCTGCTCGGCGGTCAGCGGCGTGGGCGCCTGGCCGAGCACCGTGGCGAGCAGGAACAGGACAGGCGACAGCGCGGTGAGGAGTCGGGTCATGGCGATGGGGTGGGAGCTACGCGGCAGGCGGCCTTGCTACCCGAACGGCGCGAGCTTGGCCAAGGCCAGAGGTGCGGACCCGCGAACCACTCTTGCTGCATCGCCATCGCTATGCTCCCGCGCCTCCATGCGTCTGGCTCCTCTCGTCGCCGCGTGCATGCTCACGGGGCTCACCACCGGGCAGGTCTGCACCCGCCCCGAACCGCCGCCTGGCGGCATGCCGACGCAGATCGACCTGTTCGTGCCGGTCACCTACAGCGATGGTTACCAGACCTACGGGTCGCTGATCCGGCCGCTGGCGCCACCGCCGGCTTGCGGCTGGCCGGTGGTGGTGTTCGTGCACCCGCTCGGCCAGTCGCGCGGCTTTGACCTGCCGCAGCAGCTGCTGATCGCGAGCCAGGGTTACGCGGTGTGGAGCTACGACGTGCGCGGCCAGGGCCAGGCTCAGGCGCTGAACACGACGCATCCGGGGGCCGGCACCACGTTGTGGGGGGCTGTCGAGCGCCTCGACCTCGCCGAGCAGATCACGTTCGTCGCCAACGAACCGGGCTGGCTCGGCCAGCTCGACGGCACACGCGTGGCGGTGATGGGCAGCAGCCAGGGCGGCGGCCATGCGTGGAACGCGGCGGCGCACTCCGGCCAGCCGGTCGGGGCTCCCGGTCGGCCGACGGTGACGTTCCCGCCGATCGCCTGCGCGATCGCGACCGAACTGGTCGCCGATCCGGTCGACGACTGGCTGCGAGGTGGCGCCATGTTCAGCTCGTGGTTCCTCGAGGCGATCTCGGGCAGCTACACCGGCGTGCCGTTCGACGCGGGCTTCGTGCAGACGTGCCGCAGCGCGTTCCTGGCCCAGGATCCCGCGGGGCTCGCGGCGACGTTCGCGGCCGAAGGGCGCCGCTGTGGGCCGCTGCTGGCGAACTCGACCGTGCCGATGCTGTACGGGCACGCGTTCTACGACGCGGTCGACGGCCCGCTGGCGGGGCTCATGCGCATGGAGGCGATGACCGCGCCGCACCGGGCGCTGCTCGGCACCGTCGGCCACGGCGTCGTCGACAACGTCGGCGAACGCGCGTTGCGCGAGAGCCTGACGCTGCGCTGGCTGCATCGCTTCCTGTGGGGCGTGCCCAACGAGGTCGAGCTCGAGCAGCCGTACGTGCTGGCCGAAGTGCCGCTGCGCGATGCCGATCGCGACGACCCGAACTGGCGTTGGAGCCACGCGCACGTCGCCTCGGCGTTGACGCCGGCCAGCAGCGCGCGCTGGTTCCTGCACGACGACTTCGTGTTGCGCGACAGCGCGCCTGGCGCGCCGCAGGCCAACGCGGTGGTGCAGCAGACCATCGATCCGCTGGCGACGACGTTCACGCCGAACAACTACCTGACGCAGCCGAGCGTGCGCGACCTGACCAACGTGCTCGCCGTGTGCCCGCTGCAGGAGCTCGTCTACGCCTTCGCCACGACGGCCGAGACGCAGATCGAAGCGAGCCCGACGCTGCACCTGCAGGTCGTGCCCGACCAACCGAGCTGGATGCTGGCGGCGCTGCTGACCGTGCAATCGAGTGAACCGGGGGCGGTCGAGGCGCTGCTGGCGAGCGGGGCGATCGCCTCGCGCACCAGCACGCAGGGGCTGCCGGAAGCGTTCGATCTGCGGCTGGCACCGGTCGCGATGCGCATCCCCGCCGGGGCGACGCTGCGCCTGCGGCTGCGCAACCTGTGGCTGCGTGAAGCGCCGATGGTGCGGGCGCTCGATGCGGCGCCGATCTTCGGTGACTTCCGCGTCGACGTCGTGCACGGCGCTGCGCCGTTCGGCAGTTGGCTCGACCTGCCGCTGAAGCCGGTGCAGCCGCGGCTCGTCACCGACCGCACCTGGCTCGATCTCGCCACGCCACAGCCGATCCTCGGCACGCTGCGCGGCGGCAGCGCCCGCGCCGGGTTCCCGTACTTCGCGGCGATGGGCCTCAGCGGGCACCAACCGTCGATCCCGTTCTTGAACGACATCGTGCCGATCGACGGTGACTGGCTGGTGGTGCTGTCGGCGGCGTCGAGCCAGGCGCCGTTCTTCAGCGGGTTGCTCGGGTTCCTGGACGCACAGGGCGAAGCGACGTTGTCGTTCGACTTCTCGACCGCAGCGCCGTTGCCGCAGATCCTGAACGGCCTGCAGTTCACGTTCGCGGCGTTCGTGTGGGACGGGCCGTGGGCGCCGACCGGCGCCGCGGCTAACCCGTGCGACGTGATGCTGCGCTGACCGCCGCGCGCTACGCGTCGCCGGCCGCCTGCATGCGGCGCTGGCGGCGTTCGTCGGCGGTCATCTCGCTGTCGAGGCGGCCGAGGAACGCGGTGCCTTCCTTGGCGCGGATCCACTGCGCGAACAGCGGCGTCACCTCGCGCACGCGCGCCAGCATGTCGAGCGCGACCTTGCGGTACGAGAAGTGGCCCTCGGGTCCGCTGCGCAGCTCGATGAAGTAGGCCGTCTGCCGCGGATCGAAGCTGATGCGCACGCGCTGCAGGAACGCGAATGGCGTCACGTAGCCGGCGGCGTGCGGGAACCGCGCCGCGAGGCGCTGCTGCCGTTCGGCGGTGTCGGCGAGCACGGCCTCGTACTCGCCGCCGAGCCCGGCTTCCTGCATCAGCGGCGGCACCGCGAAGCCGTGCACGGTCGTCAGCGTCTGCTGCTGCTGGAAGCCCTTCCGGTGGCGACCGATGTCGCGGTAGGCGCCGAAGTCGAGCACGGTCTCGAACTCGAACGGCAACCCACCTTCGAGCGCCGCCGGCCACGCGTCATGCGGGCCGCGCGCCGCCATCGTGCGCTGCAGCAGGTCCTGGCGCTGGCCGTCGGTCAGCGTCTTCACGTGCTGCAGCAGCGCCGCGAACGGCTGCGGCGAGTGTTCGTACAGCAACGACGCCAACAGGCGGTCGTCGAGGTCGCGATCGAACGCCAGCAGCGTGGTGTGGCCGCTCGACGGACCGCGCACCACCGGCACGCGATCGCAGCCGAGCTCGTGCACCAGCTGCGGCAGCAGGCGCTGCAGGCTCTGCGCGAACGCGTTCGGCTTGCTGTGCTTCAGCAGCGTCGGCAGCACGGTCTCGGCCTGCTGCTGCATGCGTTCGCCGACCAGCCGGAACTCGGCCAGCTGGTGGCTGCGCAGTTCGGTGATGACGTCGCCCAGCGTGCGCGCGTCGGCGACCATGCCCCACTTGGTGAAGATCGCCGGCGTCAGCAGGTAGCGCGCCGCGTCGAACGCCTCGGCCTTCAGCGTGCGCAGCCACGGCGCTTCCTTCTCACCCGGCTGCAGCGGGCGCAGGCGCTGCAGGTGCGCGAGCAGCCGTTCGGTCGCGGTGGTGTACAGCGCGAACGTGCGCTGCAGCACCGCTTCGTAGTCGGCCGCGACATCGCCGCCGGCGGCCAGCACGTCGGGATCGCGCCAGTGCATCTCCGCGGTGAACGGGATGTAGCGCGTCGACGATTCCTCGAAGCTGCAGCGGCGCTCGCGCTGGATGAAGCGCGTCACCAGCTGCGACACGCGTTCGATCGCCAGGTGCACGACCGAGCCCTCGCGCAGCGAGTTGTGGCCGTGGTCGATCGCGTAGGTCTTCAGGAACTGGCCGCTCTTGTCGGCCATCACCGACGACAGCGCGTCGACCGGTGCCGCCGGGATCGCCAGCGTCTCCAGCGTCTTGCCCTGCGCCTGCAGTCCCTGCCGCAAGCGGTCGAGGAACTGGTCGCGCATCGACTTGCTCGAACGCGAGTAGACGCCGTTCAACGTCGCGGCGACCTCCGCCGGGAGGTTGCGCACGAGGTAGATGTCGGCGTGTTCGGGGCCGTCGACGACGCTGAAGTACGTCGCCAGCAGCGCGCGTTCGAAGTCGCTGTAGGCCATCGGACTCAGGCGCGGTTCGTGGTGCGCTTCTGCAGGAGGAACCAGGTGGCGAAGGCGCCGACGGCGATGCCAGCGGCGAAGGCGAACCAGACGATCGGGGCTTCCAGCGGGGTGATGTGCGCGAACATGGCGCGGCACTGTAGGAGCCTGCCCGACGCGAGTCGAGGCAGCCTTGGCGCCCACTTGGTGCGAGAGCCGCACCCGGAATCCGGCGCCGGGTTCGCCCCCGGTTGCGCACTAAGTGGGCATGGGGAACCCACACACCGACCACCACTGCACCGTTCCGTTCACCGCACCGCGGATCTGCCTGACCGCTGCGCTCGCAATGCTGACCACAGCAACCCGAGCCCAGGAATGGGTCTGGCGCATCCCGCCGCTCGGCGCCGTCGAGTACCGCCGCGACGACGGCGGCAAGGCCAGCGAACCGCAGCGCTCCGCCGCCGCGGCGAAGCAGGCGCCGGCGAGCGCCAAGCTGCCCGATCGCTACCTGCATCGCCTGCCGCCGTCGCCGTGGTTGTGCCAGGGGGAACTGCGGCCCGACCAGAAGGCCATCGACGGGCCGGTGCGCGACCTGCGCGATCTGCTGCGCGCGCTCGCCTGCGATCTCGGCAACCGCGGCAGTGCGCGCGTGCGATGCCCGCGGCTGCTGCCGTTCGGCGACGTCACCGTCACCGGCAGCTGGTCGACGCCGACCGCGGACGGCACGCAGCAGCTGCGCGCGAACTTCGCTGCCAGTGCGCTGGCCGGGCGCGATGACGAGGTGCGCGGCACGGTCGAACTGCTGAAATCCTTCTGCGTCGCCGACGGCGACGGCAGCGTGGTGCTGACGCGCACCGTCGATGCCGGCAAGGGCGTCGTGAAGAGCTGGAACGGTACCATCGACGTCGTCGCCGACGAGGGCGACAAGACGTTCCGCCGCGTCGTCGTCACCGACCGCCACGAGTTCGTCGCGGTGCGCGACAACCAGGATGCCGATTTCCGCAAGCGCGTCGCCGAGGCGATCACGAAGGGCACCGACTGGGTGCGCGATGCGATCGACGAGTCGAAGCCGTTCCTGGTCGACAAGGGCGGCGACGACCGCAACTACGGCAGCGGCCGCCTGGCGCTGGGCCTGCTGACGCTGCTGCACGGCCATGTGCCGGCGGCGGATCCGGTGGTGCAGCGCGGCTTCGCCGAACTGCGCAAGCGGCGGCCCGAGGACAGCTACTCGCTGGCTGCGGCGCTGATGGCGATGGCGGCGCTGTACGCGCCGGCGGGCGAGGCGGCGGCGTTGCGCGACGGCCGGCTGGCGACGCTGCCGGTGCACGAGCTGCCCGAGAAGGACCACAAGGTCGCGGCGAGGTGGCTGCAGCAGCTGCTCGAGAACGTCGACCCGCGCGGGCCTTCGCTGAACGTGCTGCGCTTCAACTACACCGCCGGGCCGCGCTACGACACGTCGCTGCAGCAGTACGGGTTGCTCGGGTTGTGGTCGGCGCAGCGCTGTGGCCTCGACGTGCCCGCGGGCGCGTTCGCCGCGGCGGCGCGGCATCTGCTCGAAGTGCAGGCGCCGGGCACCGGCGGAGTCACGCTGCGGCTCGTCAACTACGCGCAGTTGCGGGCGGCGGCCGGCACCGAGGCGCCGCCGCGCGCCAGCGAACAGGCGGCGCGGGCGCGCGGGTTCGCCTACCACGATGGCTCCGAGCCGGCGTTCGGTTCGATGACCGCGGCGGGCGTCAGCGGGCTGCTGTTGGCGCGCGCCGGCATGGCTGCGCGCGGTGAAGTGGATCGCGCGCTGGCGGCGCGCATCGACGACGCGGTGCGCGACGGCTACGCGTGGCTCGCCGACCAGTTCTCGGTGCGCTGCAATCCCGGCTTCGCCGAGCGCGCCGACAACCACTGGTACTACTGGCTCTACTGCCTCGAGCGCTCATGCGAGCTGGCGGGCGTAGCACGACTGCAGGGCCGCGACTGGTACTACGAAGGCGGGCTGCAGTTGCTGAGCCAGCAGCAGGGCAACGGCGCCTTCCGCACTGGCCACAACAGCACGCTGCAGCTCGACGCGACGTGCTTCGCGGTGCTGTTCCTGGCGAAGGCGACCGCCGCGGCGCCGATCACCGGGCGGTGAGTCCTTTGTTGGGACGCCCCGCTGCTAGCCGCTCAGCCGTGCTGGCCTTCGAGCCAGCGCTCCACTTCGATCGCCGCCATGCAGCCCGAACCGGCGGCGGTCACCGCCTGGCGGTAGTAGCTGTCCTGGCAGTCGCCGGCGGCGAACACGCCCGCGAGGTTGGTCGCGGTCTTGCCGGGCACCGTCTGGATGTAGCCCTTCTCGTCCATCGTCAGCACGCCCTTGAACAGCTCCGTGTTGGGCTGGTGGCCGATCGCCAGGAACAGCACCGCGAAGCACGTCGCGTCGAGCTGCAGCGTGCTGTTGTGGCCAGTGCGGAAGG
>CAMAUH010000212.1 GCA_945861365.1 Candidatus Kuenenia stuttgartensis | reverse complement strand
CGACCTCGCGCCGATCGCCGCGGCCGCACGGGCGGCGGCCGCGCTGTTCGTCGTCGATTGCGTGACCAGCCTCGGTGGCCTCGTGCTCGACTACGAGCGCCTGGGCGTCGATGCCGCATTCAGCGGCACGCAGAAGTGTCTGTCGGCGCCGCCCGGCCTCACGCCGGTGACGTTCGGTCCGCGGGCGATGCAGCGTGTGCAACAGCGCCGCGCCCCGGTGCCGTTCTACTTCGATACGCGGTTGCTGACCGGCTACTTCGGCCCCGACCGCGCGTACCACTACACGGCGCCGATCAGCATGATCTATGCGCTGGCGGCGGCACTCGACGAAGTCGCGGCGGAAGGTCTCGCGGCGCGCGAGCAGCGGCACCGCGCGGTCAGTGCGGCGCTGCGGGCAGCGCTCGGCCCGCTCGGCCTCGAACCGCTGGTGCCCGTGGCGCAGGCCACCCCGATGCTGACCACGATCCGCCATGCCGCCAACGTGGACGATCGCGCGTTCCGCACGCACTTGCGCCAGGCGCACCGCATCGAGGTCGGCGGCGGCCTTGGCCCGCTCGCTGGCAAGGTGTTCCGCGTCGGGTTGATGGGGCACGGCGCCCGGTTGGAGAACGTGCTGCGGCTGGTCGCCGCCATCGGCGATGCGCTCGCCGTCGCAGGCCATCGTCCGGATGTGCCGGCCGCCCTGGCGGCGGCGCGCTCCACCTGCTGACTCGCCGCGGCCGCGCCGTCCGGTATGGTGCGCGTTCCACCGAGCCATGAACGAAGCCAAGATCCGCGCCACGATCGAAGAGAGCATCGCGACCAAGCAGCGCGTGCTCACGCAGTGCCTACCGTCGATCGGCCGCTTGTGCGACCTCGCCATCGCGACGCTGCGCGGCGGCGGCAAGCTGCTGCTGTGCGGCAACGGCGGCAGTTCGTGTGACGCCGCGCACGCTGCCGGCGAGCTGGTCGGCTGGTTCGAGCAGAAGCAGCGCCGCGGCTACGCAGCGATCGCCTTGGGGCACTCGGTGCCGACGCTGACCGCGGTCGGCAACGATGCCGGCTACGAGCACGTGTTCGCCCGGGAAGTGGAGGCCATCGGCCGCGCCGGGGACTTGCTGATCGGCTTCACGACCTCCGGCAGCAGCAAGAACGTCGTCGCCGCGCTGCAGCAGGCCCGACAGCAGCGGTTGGCCACCGCGGTGTTGTGCGGCGAGAAGCGCGGCTCGGCGCTCGACCACGCGGATGTCGCGATCCAGGTGCCTTCGGGCAACACCGCCCGCATCCAGGAGAGCCACCTCGTCTGCGTGCACGTGCTGTGTGCCGCGATCGAGGAAGCGCTCGCCTGATCAGCGCCGGTCGGGCGGGGCCGGGTTCGCCTGCAGCGCTTTCAGGGCCTCGGGCAGCAGCGGGTTCTGCGGATCGAAGGGTTTCGCCGTGCCGGGCTTCTCCTTCACGCGCCACGCGGTGCACCACACGCCGGCGCGGCCGGCCATGGGCTGCATCGGTCCGTTGACCAGCGACTCGCTGGTGAACATGTCGGCCGCCGCCTGCAGCAATGGCGACGCCCAGGGTTCTCCTGGTTTGCCCTGCACTTCGCTGCTCGCGCCAGTCCCCGGTTTCGTCACCTGCATGCTGCCATCGGCGAGCACCGAGGTGCTCCAGCGGCGCAGGTGGGAAGCGAGTTGCTCGAGCTCCGGCACCGGCTCGCGCGCCGCGATCGCGATGAACGTGGTCAGCGGCAGGATCTGGCTGCGCGTCGTCCACGCCAGTTCGCGCCCGTCCCGTTGTCCCGGCAGCACCGGCCGCCCCGGCGGTAGCGGCTGGGTCAGGTCGCTGCGCAGTTCCGCGGACGGGAACAGCTGCACCGTGCCGTCCTGCGGGTTGTGGCTGAACACGTAGACATGGCGCGTCTCGTCGCAGGCGAACGCGAGCCGGAACGGCGTCTCGGCGGCGAGCTCGTCGTAGTTCTGGCCCTGCTTCACTTCGGTGCCCTTGCCGATGCGCCAGGTCGCTGCGGGGATCGTCACGGCGCCGGGGTGCGCCCCGAACCACCAGGCGGCACCGGCAGCGAGCAGGGCGATGGCAGGAAGCAGCAGGCGGCGCGGAGTCATCCCGGCAGGGTAGCGGTGCGTGGTGTCGGCGGTCGAGCGGGCCTTCCCCGCAGGCATGACAAGCCTGCGACTTGTGCGGCCGCGCGTCCCGGCCTCTGCTGGCGCGGATCCTCTGGAGGTCTTCATGGCAATGTGCTGGTTCGCGACGGTGTCACTCTCGTTCTTCCTGCTCGCCCCGCAGGCTCCGCCGAAGCAGGAACCCGATGCGAAGCCCGCACCGACATCGGCAGCTTCACCCCGCCGCTTCACTGCCTTCCCGGTGGCGCAGCCCGCGCCGCTCGACGTCGAGGCCGCTGCCAAGGCCGCGATCGCGTCCTTGCTGAAGCTGCAGGAAGGAGACCCCGCCGCACAGTGGCCGTACCGCGGCGTCTACCGGGAAGACGAGAACCCCTCGCCGGTCGGCTATCGGGTCGGTGGCACGTCGATCGCGTGCCTCGGCCTGCTCGCGGCACCCGGTTACGCGAAGGACGCGGCGCGGGTCGAGGCCGTGCAGCACGGGCTGCAGTTCGTGCTGAAGGCGCTCGACGCCGAGCGCATGCAGATCGCCTTCGTCGGCAGCTACGACGTGCGCGGCTGGGGGCACATCTACGCGCTGCAGCTGCTGCTGCATCTGCAGGATCGCACGCTGGTGCCGAAGGAGCTGGTCGAAGCCGTCGGCGCGAAGACCACGTGGTTGGTGAAGGCGCTGGTCGAATCGGCGATCCCGGCGAGCGGCGGCTGGAACTACTCGCGACCGCGCGGCTATCTCGATTCGCGGAACCGCGCGTCGACGTTCATGACGGCACCTGCGCTGCAGGCGCTGTTCCACGCCAAGGCGCGCGGCCACCAGGTGCCCGACGCGGTGGTCACGCAGGCGCTCGACGCGCTGGAACGCGCGCGCGCGAAGCCGGGTGGCTATGCGTACGGGGCGCCCGCTGACAGCCAGGCGGACGTCGAGGAAGGCAAGCTGACGATGATGGACAAGACGCCGAGCTCCGCATCGCGCGCGGCGGTGTGCGAAACGACGCTGCTGCTCGCCGGCCGCGGCGACCCGGCGCGGCTCGAACGCGCGGTCGACCTGTTCTTCGCGCACTGGGACGACCTCGCGAAGCGCAAGAGCCAGACCGGCACGCACATCCCGCCCTACGGCATCGCGCCGTACTACTTCCTGTTCGGCCACGTCTACGCGGCGCAGGCGATCGAACAGATCGCCGATGCCGGCAAGCGCGATGCGCTGCGGGCCAAGATGCGCGAGGTGCTGGCGCGTTCGCGCGAGGACGACGGCAGCTGGAACGATCGCCAGTTCGAATGCTCGGCCGGCTACGGCACCGCGCTCGCGTTGCTGACCATGCACATGCCGCACCTGGGCAAGCCAATCGGTTGGCAGCCCGACACCGGTTCCAGCAAGGCGGCCAGCAAGTAGCCGCCGGCCAGCTGCCGGGCTCGCGGGTTCAGTTGACGGTGCGATGCACCATCTGCGGGCTGGCCTGGTCGGTCGGCATCACGACGATGCTGTCGAGGTTGACGTGGGGCGGCCGCGTCGCGGCGAACACCACGCAGTCGGCGACGTCGTCGGCGGTCAGCGGTCGGGTGCCGTCGTAGACCTTCGCGGCGCGGTCCTGGTCGCCGCGGAAGCGCACCAGCGAGAACTCGGTCTCGACCATGCCGGGATCGACGCTGGTGACGCGGATGCCGCTGCCGAGCGTCTCCATGCGGATCGCTTCGCAGATCGGCTGCAGCGCGCGCTTGCTGCCGCAGTAGACGCCGCCGCCGACATAGGCCTTGTGGCCGGCGATCGAACCGATCACGACGATGTGCCCGTTCTTGTGCTGCATCATGTGCGGCAGCACGCGCCGCGTCATCTCGAGCAGGCCGAGCACGTTGGTCTCGATCATCTCGCGCCACGCTTCGCCGGTGCCCTCGGCGATCTTCTCGACGCCGCGCGCAAGACCGGCGTTGTTGACGAGCACGTCGATGGGTCCATTCGCGGCGATCGCGGCTGTGACGAAGCGCTCGACGCTGGTGCTCTTGGTGACGTCGAGCTCGTCGCAGTGCGCGTTCGGAAACGCCTCGCGCAGCCGGTCGAGGCGCCGCGCACCGAGCGACAGGCGGCAACCGAGTGCGGCGAACTGGCGTGCGCAGGCAGCACCGATCCCGCTGCTGGCACCCGTGATCAAGACGTGTCGGTTCATGCTGCGCATCGTGGCGGGATGGCCGACGATTGTCGCCGGGGACGTCGGTGCGCGGCTCAGTGCTGGCCGCCGTGGCCGAGCATGAGCTGCGGCCAAAGGCCCAAGAACAACGTCGCGAGCACCAGCACGGCCAGTGCGGGCGCCAGCCACTTCGGGCGGCGGCCAGCTTGCACGATGCTGTCTCGTGCGCGCCCGCTGAACACCCCGAGATGGATGCGATAGAACCCCACCCCGTTCATCACGGAGGCGAAGATCATCCCGATCGCGTTCGACGGGGAGTGTTCGATGAGCGCGTGGAACAGCAGGTCCTCGGCGAAGAACACCACGCCACCCGGCAGCCCGATCATGAACCAGCCCGCGGTCACGAAGAAGCGTGACAGGGTCGGTTCGGCCTCGGCGAGTCCGTTGTCTGGCGCGATGCGCGTCAATGCGTAGCGGTTCCGCAGGTCGGCAAGCACCAACACCAGGGCTGCAAGCCCCAGGTCGGCACCGGCCAGCATCAGGTACTCGGCGGTGAAGCCATGCTCACTGGCCATCGCTCCAGCCGTGAGCAGTGCCGATTGCGACAGCCCGAGCGCCAGCACGGCACGCATCGGGTTGTCGCGCACCAGCGACATCCCGGTTTGCAGGATGGCAGTCAGGACGAAACACGATGCCAGATCGTTGCGCAGTCCCAGGTCGAGCATCACCGTTTGCGGCCCGAGAATATGCACGGCCAGTGCGAGACCGGGCTGGGCCAACACGAGGGTGAGGAACTCGCACGACGGCGTGCGCGCGCGCAGCGCTTCGAGCCACAGGTGTGCCGGGAAGGCGCCGCCGACCACCAGCATCGACACGATGGCGAGTACCTTCGAGTCGGGACGCATGCCGTGGGCGGCAGCCGCAGCGATCGCCAGCAGCGGCACGAGTCCTTCCATGCCGAACCGGCGACCGGTTGGCGCCTGGATGATGCTGACCAACAGCGGCATGAGCAGCACGCCGAGCAGCCCGGCGGTGAAGGTGGCGTGGTTGGGTGCCCACCACATCAGCGCCGCGGCGACGAGGCTGCAGGTCACTCTCCGTGCGTCCGAGCGCGGGTTCGGCAAATGCGTGTCCTTCATTGCGGCCCCTGGTCGGCGCGGCCCAGCAGCCGATCCTCGAGGCGGGACACCGAGCGGAACACGCTGAGGAACGGCCGGACGACGAAGTGCCATTGCAGACCGTCGATCCAGAACAGGCGCACGGCGCCGAGGTACAGCGCACTTTGCAGTCGCGCGGGCAGCACTCGTTCCCAGGACAGCTTGCGCTGCAGATGGATGCTGCCGGCGAACACCGGATTGTCCTGGAAGTCCTGGATCAGCGAGGAGGAGCGCAGGTACTGCCACGTGCGCAGGCCGGCGTGGGCGAACAGGTGCACGGCGACGAGCGTGTGCGCGCCGCACGCCAGTTCGATGTACATGATGCCGATCTGCGCCATCGTCGAGTACGCAAGGGATGTCTTGGCGTCGGGGCGCGTGCGGCCGACCAGCCTCGCCCAGACCGCGGTCGACAGCCCGACGATGGCCATCGCGACGCGGGCGATCGGCTGCGTCATCCACAGATCGCAGGTGCGCAGCAGCAGGAACGGTCCAAGGTGCACCGACAGTGCGCCGTAGAAGATCGCGCTCGACGAGGCCGGCCCCTCCATGGCGCGATGCAGCCATGGCGACATCGGCAGCTGCGCCGACTTCGCCATGCTGCCGCCGAGCAGCGCCAGCGCCACGACCAGCGCGTGCGGCGTGGTCGAGTCTTCGCTGAACTGCAGGAAGCGCTGTTGGGGGAAGCTGTGGTGGATCAGCAACGCGGCCAGCAGGATCAGGAAGTCACTGATCCGGTAGTACACCAGGGCCCGCAGGCTGTTCTGCGCTGCGCGCACCTGCCGATGGAAGAAGCCGATCAGCATCACCGAACTGACGCCGACGAGTTCCCACGCCACGAACAGCGTGTCGAGATTGCCGGCGACGCACAGGAGCCACAGCGATGCGGCCAGCAGCGTGACCAGGAACCAGTAGCGCCGCAATCCCGGCTCGCGGTGGAACGACGGGATCGAGAACCGAACGATGACCGGGTAGATGAGCGCTACCAGCACCAGGTAGAGCAGGCTCAGCGCGTCCACCAGGAACATCGGCTGCCACCGGTAGCCGTCCAAGTGCAGCAGCGGCGGCAGCACCAGCTCCTGCGCCGCGGTCGGCCCGGTCCACCAGGCCTGCACCACCAGCAACGAGGCGGCGAGCAAGCACAAGGAGTGGATCGCCGCGATGCGCGCTTCCATGCCCTGGCGCCAGTGGATGCCGAGCAGCAGCGTGGCACCCAGCAGGGCGGGGGGGGCGGCGACCACGGCCAGCAACGGCAGCAACAGCGATTCGAGCGATATCATGGTTGCCCGCCGACCACATGGTCGTAGGTGCGGTCGAAGACGCTGGCGGTGGCATCGGCAGCGAGCCTTCCGAACTCGGGCCAAGCCTCGCGCCACGGCTGGAAGGCACCGCGTTCGTAGATTTCGATCGCGTCGGTGTCCGGGTCGATCCGGCCAAGGCGCATCCAATTGCCTTCGACCATGCGCCGCAGACGCGGGTGGCCCAGGACCAGGTTCAGGATTCGCGCAGCCGGAGCTTCCATCAGCACGAGGCAGCGCATCGGCTCGTGCAGTTCGACTTGCTGCCGGGCCAGGCCGATGCGCAGGTCGCTCTTGCTGCCGGTGATGACGCCGAGCAGCGATGCGACGTTGAGCGGTAGCTTGGAGCCAGCGCCGAAGCCGTCGTTGTCGACCCGCGAGAAGTAGTAGTCCATCGCGATGTTGACGGCGACGGGCACCGTGCCCAGCACCGCGTCGCGCAGGGCGCTGCCGTCGTGATCGAAGCGCGGGTCGTAGGAGACCAGGAAGCTGCGGCGGTCGAGGTTGCTGCGGATCGTGCAGCGGCGACGGCCGACGATGCATGCCGCGACGCGGTTGTGGCCGTACTCGGGGCGCGGTTGCGCGAGGTCGTGGCCGCGGTCCTGCACATGCTGGAAGGCCTGCGCCGGCGTCAGATCCGCGCGACCCGGCAG
>CAMAUH010000211.1 GCA_945861365.1 Candidatus Kuenenia stuttgartensis | reverse complement strand
CTTCGTGGTTCAGCGGGTGCGCGTTCGGCTCGCTGATGATGCCGACGCTGGCCCAGCGCGTGTGGCCGAGCACCAGCGCTTCCGCGGTCGCGAGGCGCAGCACGGTCTGCAGCAGCCGATCGCCGCGCATCGACGCGCGCAGCGCCGCCGTGTTGTCGCCGAGCTCGCCGATCTCGGCCGAGTGCTTGTAGACGAAGTTGAAGCAGCCGTCGGCGATGCGCACCGAGGCGTCCTGGAACAGCGGGTCCTGGTCGCGGCCGGCCAGCAGCGCGCGCAGCGACGGCGCGTTCGCATCGACGCCGCTGACGATCACCGACACGCCGGCCGAGTCGCGGCCGCGCACTTCGAGGCGATCGAGCGCGCCGAGGGCGACCTGGAGGCTCGAGAACGCGGCGGCGGCGGCGAGGTGCGGCACGTCGCCGTTGGCGAGGCCGCGCACCGCTTCGGCGTGCGGCAGGCGATCGCGCAGCACCGCCCACAGCGCGTCCTTCAGGCGCACCAGCGCCTGGTTGCGCAGCTCGAGCTTCTCGTCGACGGCATCGGCGACGGCGCCGGCGTCGAGCGAACGTTCGAACGCGAGCAGTTCCTGCTGCAGCTTCGTCACGCGCGCGGCGAGGTCTGCCGTGAACGCGGCGTGCTGCAGCATCGCCCACAGGCCAGCGGTGCCCTTCAGTGCGCGGTCGAGCTGCGCCAGTGCCTGGGCGGCGGCATCGAGCGAGGCCGGATCACGGCCGGCGGCGACGGCGCGTTCGGCGGTGGCGAGCAGTTGCTGCAGCGATTCGACAGTGGGGGCTGTGCGTCGGCTCTGGCGACGCAACACGGCGATGATGCCACACATTCAGGAAGGGTCTCCGGGTCAGCGCGCTGCGAACTGGTCGAGGCCGGACCGCAGGTCTGCGGCGAGGCGGGATTCTCCGGCTTCTTCGATCACCGCGGCGAGTTGCTTGAGCCAGTTCACGGCTGCAGGCGGCAGTGCCAACGGGGCGATCTTCACGTTCGATTCGGGTGCCAACCAGCACACGCGCAGGTTGTCGCAGAGCACCACACCGAGGCTGTCGCGCAGCTGCAGCGCCGTACGGTCGTTCCACAGCGGGGCCCACTTCGCTGCGGGAATGGTCACTTCGCGGCCCGCGTCGATGCCGGTCTGCACGAGGCCGTCGGCGGTCCACTGCAGGTGCAGGTCGCCGTGTTTGCACGACAGCAGCTCGATGCCGCCGGCGATCGCCACGGGGCGCGCAGCTACAGCCACCGGCATGGTCAGCGTCTGGCCGCTCTTCTGCTGGCATGGACCGAGCAGCGCCCGGATGCCCTTCTGCACGTCGCCTTCGAACGAACCGCCGTTGGCCAGCGGATGGGCGGGGCCGAGCCACTTCTTCAGCGCGATGTGCGCCTCGTCGGCGCAGGCCTTGCCCCACGAGTTGCCGAGGAACGAGCGTTCCTCCGCCAGCGCATCGACCAGCGTCTGCAGCGGCGGCGTCTTGCCGTGCGCGAGCAGCAGCGTCGCGAGGCGAACGCGCGCGCGCGGATCGGTCTCGGCGAGCGCGATCGCGGCGTCGTCACCGAGCAGCGCGTTGCCGAAGCGGGCGGTCGTGCGCATCAGCCACGCCGGATCCTGGTGGAACGAACCGAGCAGCTTGCCGAGTTCCTCGCGCCGTTCCGGCAGCTTCGGCGCGCGCAGCGCGATGCCGCGCAGCGCCGAGGCGCGGTAGTAGAAGTCGACGTTGCCGGCCCATTCGCGCAGCAGTTCGACCAGCGCCGCATCGACACCGTCCGCGTCCGCGATCGTGTCGACCAGCGAACCCGGGATCTGGTTCTGGCCCTTCTGCTGCGCAAACGCCCGCAGCGCCGGCACCGCCGCACCGCCGCCGTTCGCGACCTGCTTCGCGGCCGCCAGGCGCAGGCCGTAGCGCGACGCGGTGCACGCCTTGTCGACCGCGGCGGTCCAGTCGATCGCCGCCGGATCCTGGGACTTCGGCCAGAACGCCAGCGACACCGCGCCGACGCAAGCGAGCAACAGCAGATGCATGGCGTTCACCCTCACTGAACCGAGTCGGCGTCCATCTGGTAGATCATGATGACGACGCCGTCTTCCTTCTCTTCGCCGACGAACAGCTTGCCGGTGACGGTGACCGTGACGGTCTTCATGTCCATCGTGGTGCCGTCCGGCAGCGTGCAGAAGATCACTTCGTTCAGCTTCGGCGTGCCGTTGCAGCCGCACGCGTCGTTGACCAGCATGAACGAACTGACCGGGCCGCTGCCCGGCACTTCGCGCTGCATGAAGCCGCGCACTTCGATGACCTGCTCGTCGAGGTCGGTGACGTCCTTCGGCAGCTTCATGCCTTCCTGGTAGTCGAAGCCCGCGAGGGTCGCGAAGCCGACCTTGGTCGGATCGCCGGCGAGGCATGCGAGCAGGCCGAGCAGCAGGGGAAGGCGGAACATGCGAGGGCGGGAAGATAGCAGCCCGGTGCGCGCGCGTCAGTGCGCACGTTGCGGGGCCAGGGCTATCGTCCGCGGCCACCGATGGCCAAAGACCTGCTCACGCGCGTTCGCCGTCTCTGCCTCGCCAAGCCCAACACCGAGGAGTCCGCGCGGCTGGGCGGTGAGCCGCACTTCTACGTCGGCGGCAAGATCTTCGCCGGCTGCGGGGTAGAGGACGGCGTGGGGTGCGTCGGCATGAAGGTGGGTCTGGAACTGCAGTCGGTGCTGATCACGCGGCCCGGGTTCCGCGTCGCGAAGTACGTCGGCAAGCACGGCTGGATCACGGTCGAGGAACGTGCGCTGCAGGACGATGCGGAGTTGGCGGAGCTGCTGCAGCGCAGCTACGAGCTGATCGCGGCGGGCAAGGCGAAGAAGAAGGTCGCGGCGAAGAAGGCGAAGGTCGCCAAGAAGCCCAAGCGCGCGAAGTGATCGAGGTCGGGCAGGCGGGTGCGCTCGAGGAACTGGTCGGAGGCCGGCACGCCCCAGGCCACCGAGCTCCATTCTCTGGAACTGCTACCATCGTCATTCCACACGCATGAACCTCCACTTCCTCAGAGCGCTGTTGGCGTGCGCCGTGCCGCTCTCCTGCCCATTGCTCTTGCCGGCGCAGTGCTCGACGGCATGGATCCCGATGAGTGCCGGAACCGGCCTCAACGGTTTCGCCCATGCCTCCGTGTGGCACGTGCCTGCTGCCCCGCTGCCCAGTCGGGTCGTCATCGGCGGCGCCTTCACTGCGGCCGGTCCGCTCCTCGCGAGCAACATCGCGGCCTGGGATCCGGCGACCGACGCCTGGTCGACGCTGGGTGCGGGCCTCAATGGCCCCGTGTTCGCGCTGGCCACGCTCGCCAATGGCGATCTGGTGGCTGCCGGCCAGTTCTCGCTCGCCGGCAGCACGCCGGCCAACAACATCGCACGCTGGAACGGCACGACCTGGGCCCCGTTGGGTGGCGGCATTGCTTCGACGGTCTATGCGCTCGCCACGCTCCCCAATGGCACGCTGGCCGTCGGCGGCAACAGCGGCCTGTCTGCATGGAACGGCACGACGTGGACCACGTTCGGCGGCAACAGCGTCGGTCTGGTGTCCGCGCTCGCCGCGACGGCGGGTGGTGAGTTGATCGTCGGCGGCGCCTTCACCGCAGCCAACGGAGCGCCCGGCAACAGCATCGCGCGCTGGGACGGCGTCGCCTGGCACGCCATGGGCGCTGGCATGGGTGCGACGCCGATGCCGCCCTTCCCGCCGCCGCTGGCACACGTTCAGTCGTTGGCGGTGCTCGCGAACGGCGACGTCGTCGCTGGCGGCGACTTCTCGATGGCGGGTGGCGTCGCGGCCAACAACATCGCGCGCTGGAACGGCAGCAGCTGGGCAGCTCTCGGCGTGGGCACAAGCGACACCGTCAAGGTCATCCGGCAGCTTGCCAACGGCGACCTCCTCGTCGGCGGCGATTTCTTCTCGGCTGGCGGTTCCGTGGTGGGCTACCTCGCGAGCTGGAACGGTTCGGCCTGGAGCCCGGCCGGCGGGGGGGCCGGCGGGTTCGTCTATACGATCACGTTCCTGCCTGGCGGCACGTGGGTCGTCGGCGGGTACGTGTCGACCGAGCACGTCCTGCGGTGGACGGGCACCAGTTGGTTGTCGCTGGGGACCGCCTCGTCCGCCGGTGCCGACGCCGCGGTCGGGACCTTCGCCAGGCTGCAAGACGGCAGGGTGGTCGCCGGTGGTGGGTTCGCTAGCATCGGTGGTCAGTCGGCCAATCGCATCGCGGCTTGGAACGGAGTCGTGTGGTCGCCGCTGGGCACGGGGGTCGACGGTTTCGTTAATGCCGTGACCCAGCAGGCCAACGGCGCAGTGGTGGCCGCCGGCAGCTTCTTCAACGCCGGGGGGCTGTCGGTGAACGGCATCGCGCGCTGGAACGGCACGTCGTGGGCGGCGTTGGGTACGGGTCTCAGCGGGCCGATCTTCGGGGCTGCCTACACCCTCGCCAACCTCGCCAACGGGGACCTCGTCGCTGGCGGCTACTTCAGCACCGCGGGTGGCGTCGCGGCCAA
Organism: Candidatus Kuenenia stuttgartensis; assembly: GCA_945861365.1. GTDB lineage: Bacteria > Planctomycetota > UBA1135 > UBA1135 > UBA2386 > UBA2386. The sequence goes on along the minus strand of CAMAUH010000211.1, from coordinate 2,819 downwards.
CAACATCGCGCGCTGGAACGGCACCGCGTGGTCGGCACTCGGCGCCGGCCTCAACAGTTCTGCGTTGTCGATGGTGACCCTGCCGAATGGTGACCTGGTCGTCGGCGGGTTGTTCACGACGGCCGGCGGCAGCCCCGCGAACCGCATCGCGCGTTGGAACGGTACGACGTGGTCGGCGCTGGGGACCGGGCTGAGCGACGCGGTTGCCTCGATCGCCGCGTTGCCGAATGGCGACCTGGTCGTCGGTGGCGACTTCCTCACGGCGGGCGGCGTCGCGGCCAATCGCATCGCGCGTTGGAACGGCTCGTCCTGGCTGCCGCTGGGTTCGGGACTCAACGGGCGAGTCGGCCTCGTCAGCGCCTTGCCGAACGGCGACGTTGTCGCCAGCGGCACGTTCAGCTCTGCCGGCGGCGTGCCCGTCAGCAGCGTGGCGCGTTGGAACGGCACCAGCTGGTCGGCGTTGGGCGCCGGCCTCAGCAACCCAGCCAATGCGGCGGTGATGCTGCCGCAGGGCGAGTTGCTGCTCGGCGGCAACTTCACGATCGCCGGCGGCCAGGCCAGCACGCGCCTCGCGAAGCTGGCGTCGACGTGTCCCGCCGCCGCCATCGCCACCGGGCTCGGCTGTGCCGGTTCGGGCGGCGCCAACGTGCTGACGCCGGTGACGTTGCCGTGGATCGGGTCCACCTACCGGGCGCTCGGTACCGGCATCATGAACAACGGCTTCGCCGTGACGGTGACCGGGTTCACGACGGTGTCCCTGCCGCTGGCTGCGGTCCTACCGCCCTCGCCAGTCGGCTGCACGCTGCACGTCCATCCCGACGTGGTGGAGCCGACGTTCACCACGCAGGGCTCGGTGGCGACGGCGCTGGCCTTGCCGAACAGCGCTTCGTTGGTAGGCGTCGTCCTGCACCAGCAGCTCGTGTTGCTGGAGATCGATGCGAGTGCCGCCTTCGTGCAGAACACGGTCAGCAACGCGATCGCCCTGACGATCGGCGCGTTCTAGTCGCGCGGGCGCCGAGGCGTCGGCTACGGCAGGCGGATGCGCACTTCGGTGACTTCGCGCGGCTTGATCGTAATGCGCGTGCGCTGCGCACCGTGCTCGGGGAAGTCGAGCAGCAGCTCGTACTCGCCGGGCGGCAGCACGTTCGTGCACTCGTTGACGCCGCCTTGGATCACATCGCCGGGCAAACCGATCAGGTTGTCGTTCGTGCCGCGCATCAGGAACGACACCGTGCAATCGCGGCCGTCCGCGCCGAGTACGGCACAGCGCCCGGCGACGTGCAGGCCGCTGCTGTTGGTCGCGCTCAACGTGAACATCCCGCCGAACGCCGCCGGCAGCCGCAGCTCGATGCGCGCAGCACCGACGTCGATGTCGCGTTCGACCGGCAGCAGGAACATGCCGTTGCGTTCGCCGCCGCCGGGGCCCACGGTCAGGTGGTAGCGGCCGGGTTCGAGGAAGATCTCGAACGCGCCCGGCCGGTCGTCGCGCAGCAGGTGTTCGCGGCCCTCGACGCCGTCGCTGCGCCGCCAGTGGATCGACGTGTTGCGCACGGGAATGTCGCCGTCGAACTCGATCGCGATGGGCGTCAGTTCGCGTGCGACCTCGAGATCGATCGTCGTTCCCGCAGCCGTCGTCGGCACGTCGCGCCAAGCGGAACGCGCGGCTTCGTGCACCCCGCGCACACGGAGCGCCTTCAGCAGCACGGCGTCGACGTGGCCTTCGGGGTTGGCCTTCAGCGGCATCCAGCCCTCGGTCTCCAATCGCGCCAACGGCACCGGCGTGCCGCGTTCGGTCACGCGCAGCCGCACCGGGCGCGGCAGTTCGATGATCACGTGCTCCCCGGCGTTTGCCTTGCGCCCCGACGGTTCGCCAACGACTTCACAGCCGCCGATCTCGAGCAGCCACAGCTCGGCGCCGCCACCGGCGACCGCCGGCAGCGCGAAGCTGCCATCCTTCGCCGTGGTCGTGGGGCCACCCGGAATCACGCTGCCGTCGGCGCGTGCGCCGACGAAGTTGTGTTCGTCGATCTGGAGGCCGGATTGGGCGCCGTATGGCGCCACGATCACCTTCGCGTTCGCGACCGGGGCTCCATCGCTCCATCGGACGACGCCGGTGATCGGCGTCGCCGCACCCAGCACGATGTCGCCGACGTCGAGCGGTGCCCCGATCACGCCGCGCGTCGCCAGGGAGGCGGGCAGCAGGTCGCTGCGCAGGCGCCCGTCGTCCATCACACCGCCACCGTCCATCGTGATGCGCTTGCCGGAAGCACGCGTCGGCACCGCGACCATCAGCAACGGCTGCTCGGGCGGCACGGCGATCCGGAACGTGCCGTCGGTGCGCGTGTTGGTCTGGCCGACGATGCCGTCGATCGGCGCGCCATCGCGCATCGCGAACGCCACTACGCGCGCGCCCGACAGCGGTGTTCGCTGCGCATCGACGACGCGGCCGGCCACGAGGGCGACGACCTGCACGTCGAGCACGAGTTCCTGCGTGAAGTCGAACGGTGCGTTGGTGCGCTGCAGCACGGCGCGGTAGTTCGCGTCCGTGCCGCCGATGCGGCCCCGGAACATGCGGGGTGCCCATGCCGGCAGCGGGAACACCGCGAGGCCGTCGGCATCCGGGGCGATCGCCGCCGTGTGCGTCGCGCCATCCCGGTTCGCGAGGAGGGCGTCGATGTCGAGATGCAGCGGCGCGGTCCACGGTGCCTTGGCGTGCATTCCGCGCAGGCGAACGCGCAGCTGCGGGCCGTTCGCCTCGGCTGCTGCCGCCGACGCCCCGACCGCTTCGCGTTCGTTGCCGAGCTGCGGTGCGTTGGCGC
>CAMAUH010000210.1 GCA_945861365.1 Candidatus Kuenenia stuttgartensis | reverse complement strand
CAGCGGCAATCCCGGCGACGGCAACCCGATGGATCCGCAGTTCAAGTCGATGCTGCTCGGCGACAGCGAGCAGGGCACGGTGGTGCCGATGTTCGATTCGATGCGCATCGGCAAGGGGCCGCGCCAGCCGTACTCGGAGTTCATCAAGCTGCCGACCGGCTGGCACTACATGAAGAAGGCCAACGGCGATGAAGTGGGCTTGCGGCCGCTGAATCCCGAGTACGTGAAGACCGGCAAGATCAAGCTGGTGTGGAACGGCCCGAAGCCGACCGCGCCGGTGCAGCTCGTCGTGCAGGGCAGCGGCGACTACAAGACCGCGGTGTTCGACCTCGCGTCGGGCAAGGAGATCGAGGTGCCGGCGGCGCAGTACTCGGTGATCTTCGGTCGCCTGCTGAGCGGCAAGGGGCCGCGCGCGCAGACCGCCGCGCTCTACCAGGGCAACAGCAAGCCGTTCACCGTCGAGCCCGGCAAGGTGTTCGAGCTGAAGATGGGTGGGCCGTTCGTGCTGCAGTTCGTCCGGCGCGGCGACGAGAACTCGAGCATCGATGCGACGAAGATCCTCGTCGCCGAGTCGTCGGGCTGCGTGATGGGCGAGTGGCACGGCATCTCGCTCGCGTGCGAGGTGCTGGCCGCGAAGGAGGCCGACGGCAAGGGGCAGAAGGTGGTCGGCAAGTTCGTGCGCTTCACGGACCCCGAACTGGTCAACAAGGCGGCGGCGAAGCACTCGACGCTGGGCTTGCAAGCCGCCTGCTTCCCGATGCCCGACAACTACCGCGATGGGGAGCTGGTGCTGGCGGTGAAGCCCGGTGCGCCGGGCATGAAGCTCGCGCTGTTCATCAAGAAGCACCCGTTCTTCGGTCCGATGCAGTCGCCCTGGCAGTAGCGCGCGGGCTCATCGGCGCGCTGGCCTGCGTTCGCCCGCTGGCTAGACTCCCGCGCCATGTTGGATCTCAAACTGTTGCGCGAGAACCCCGACGCCGTGCGGGCGGGGGCCATGAAGAAGCGTCTGCCGGACCGCGCTGCCGCGGTGGATCGGGCGCTGCAGATCGATGGTGAGCTGCGGCTGCTGAACCCGAAGCTCGATGTCCTGCGCAACGAGCAGAAGAACGCCAGCCGCGACATCGGCAAGCTGGCGCCGGCCGAGCGCGAGGCCGTGCTGGGCAAGCAGAAGGAGCGCAAGGCCGAATTGGCAGGGCTCGAGGAGCGCGAGAAACAGCTGCGCGCCGATCTCGACCAGCAGCTGTCGCTGATCCCGAACGTGCCCGACGCCGACGTGCCCGAGGGCAAGGACGACACCGAGAACGTCGAGGTGCGGCGCGTCGGCACCGTGCGCACGTTCGAGTTCAAGCCGCGCGCGCATTTCGAGATCGGCGAGGCGCAGGGTTGGCTCGACTTCGAGCGGGCCTCGAAGATGGCGGGCTCGCGCAACTACTTCCTGTTCGGCGATCTCGCGCTGCTGCACGACGCCGTGCTGCGCTATGCGGTGGAGCTGCTGGTCGGGCGCGGGTTCACGGCGGTCGATCCACCGCTGATGGTGCGCGACCCGGCGATGTTCGGCACCGGCTTCTTCCCGGGCGGCGAGGAGCAGACCTACCGCGCCGAGAAGGACGGGCTCAACCTGATCGGCACCAGCGAGGTGCCGGTGACGTCGCTGCACAGCGGCGAGATGCTGGCGGAGGGCGACCTGCCGAAGAAGTACGTGGCGCGCTCGGCGTGCTTCCGTCGCGAGGCCGGCACCTACGGCAAGGACACGCGCGGGCTCTACCGCGTGCACCAGTTCCACAAGGTCGAACAGGTCATCGTCGATGTCGCCGACAAGGCGCGGTCGATCGAGCACCACCACGCGATCGTCAAGAACGCCGAGGACATGCTGACGGCGTTCGAGTTGCCCTACCGCGTCGTCGCGGTGTGCGGTGGCGACCTCGGGGTGCCGCAGGCGATGAAGTACGACATCGAGACGTGGATGCCGTCGCGCAACGCCTACAGCGAGACGCACTCGGCATCGCGCTTCTACGACTACCAGGCGCGCCGCCTCGACATCCGCTACCGGCCGAAGGACGGCGGCAAGCCGTTGGTCTGCCACACGCTGAACAACACGGTGGTCGCGAGCCCGCGCATCCTGATCCCGCTGCTCGAGAACCATCAGCAGGCGGACGGCACCGTGCGCATCCCGCCGGCGCTGCAGCCCTACCTGGGTGGGCGCGCCGTCATCGGCAAGCCGCTCGGCTGACGCCGTTCAGCGGCCGCCGAACAGGCCGCCTGGGCCAGCACCACTGCCAGCGCCGCGACCGAACAGGGCGCCGGGATCGAAGCCGGGCGGCAGGCCTTGGGGGGGCTGGCCGCCGCGAGCGCCGGTGCCAGCAGGGCCCGCCTGGCCGCGCTGGCCCTGGCCTGCCTGACCTTGGCCCTTGCCCTGCGCGCCGATCGTCTGCGTCATCTGGTTGGCGCCGCCCCTGCCGCCGGCGCCGGCCGGACCTCCTGCCATAGCCGCGCCAGCTGCTCCACCGGAGCCAGCCGGCCCGACCGGTCCCTGGTTCGCGACCTCGGGCTCGATCGGCAGCACCGGCATGCGCGCCATGTTGGCGGCCAGGATCTGGTCGTGGCCGCGGTCGAACACGATGTGCCGCACGTAGGTCTTCTCGGCGCCTTCGAGGTCGTCGATCTCGACGTCGCTGACGACGTTGCGGCTGCTGCGGCGGCGTTCGATCGTGAACTCGATCTTGATCCGCTTCGGCAGCGCGTCCTCGACCGAGCTGTCCCACTCGTTCAGCGCTTCGGCTTCGTGGCCGAGCGTGCGGTAGTAGGTGATCTTGAAGCTCTTCACGCGGTCGTGCACGAGCTGGAACGTGCCCTGCGTGGTCACGTCGTCGTCGACCATCGGGTCTTCGCGCCGCCACAGTTCGAAGACCTCGCGGAAGCGCGGGTTCGGTTTGAACCAGTAGCCGACCTCGTTGACCGTCGGCTTGCGCGGCATGTTGTCCGTGTCGATCACGAAGCCGACCGCGTCGGTGGTGGTCAGGAAGTCCATCTTGTCGGCGTCGTGGCCGCCGACGTCGGCGTCGCGCCCGCGGAACACCGCGTTGTTGTGCACGTTGTAGGTCCACAAGCCGCGCAGATCGCGTTCGATCAGGTTCAGGATGCGCGGCCCGGCCTCGGTCGATTCCGCCAGGTCGTCGACGACGTCGCGTGCGTTCAGCATCACGTGGAACGTCGTGCCCACCGTCAGCATCACGGCGGCCGTGATCGTGATCGCCAGCAGGACTTCGATCAGCGTGAAACCGGCTTGCTGTGGCTTGGTCATGGGCGTGCTCACTTGCTGGCGCCGCCGGCGGGGCTGCCGCCGTTGGGGGCCGATCCGGAACCCTGGCCGGCGCTGGCGTTGGCGCCTTGCCCCTTGGCCGTCGCGATCGCTTGCGCTTGCTTCGGCGTCATGCCGCTGATCGCCAGCGTCGACAGGCGCGCCTTGATCAGCAGGGCGTCGCGGTCGCCTTCCTGCTTCGGATTGATCTTCGGGAAGTAGACGGCGATCGCCACCTCCTCGAACTCGGTGGCACTCGGCGCCTTCTCGGCCAATCGCTGCGCCGCGCTCTGTTGCTGATTCTCGTAGTACTCGCTGGCACTCTGGCCGCGGGTGTTGGCGCGCTGGTAGTTGGAGCGCTGGCGTTGCCAGTCGAGCCGCTCGCCGGCCTTGGTGTCGTCGCCGACCGAACTGTTGGCGACCTCCGCCTCGAGCGACGAGACATCCGCCTCGCCGATCACGAACTTGTAGACGAACCCCGGATAGCGATCGATGCGCATCTCGGTGCCGGACTCCGGCGGCACCTCGCGCGCGCCGGCCATCAGTTCCGACATCTTCTCTTCGGCGATCTCGCGGGCGAGGCGCCAGTTGCGCGCCTGCGTCGCATCGAGCAGTGCCGACGTGCGGATGCCGATGTAGCTGATGACGATCATCGACACGAGCAGCATCGCCACCAGCGCTTCGATCAACGTGAAGCCGTCGTCGTTGCGGGTCGGGTCCTGGCGCATCAGAAGGCTCCTTCGTTGACGACCTGCAGCACCGGCAGTTCGCCCTTCTCGGATTCGGTGATGGTGACGCGGCCGCTGAGGCCGTGGATCGACAGCGCCCAGATCATCTGCGGATCGCTCTTCAGCTTCAGCACGACCGCCTGGTCGCCGGTGAAGCCGTACTCGTCGAAGATCAAGCGATAGACGCTGCGGTGCACCAGGCCGACCTTGCCGTCGCCGGCGCCGGCGAACTCGACGTCGGTCTCGAGTTCCTGCCACTCGTCCGGCCGCTCTTCGAGCGTGCGCGCATCCTGGTCGCGGGTCAGCCGCTGTTCCGGCGGGTTGACGATGCGCCAGCGGGCCTTGTCGAGATCGAACTCGACCGCCATGCGCTTGCCCTGGATGCGCGCTTCGCTGCGCACCCAGTCGAGCTGGCGCTGGATCTGGCTGCCGCTGCCACGCAGGCGCGCCGACGGCACCAGCGCGCCGTAGTTGGGCAGCACCACGGCCAGCAGCAGGGCGAGCACCGCCATCACGACCAGCAGCTCCACCAGGGTGAAGCCGCGTTCCACGGGCGTAGATGCAGCGGAGGCTCGCACGGGCGGTCAGTTGTCCTTCTTGACCTTGTTCGAGATGTCGTCTTCGGACTGCACGCCATCGGGGCCGAGGCTCACCACTTCCCAGTCGCTGGGGGTGTTGCCTTCGCGCAGCTCGTAGTCGTGGTCCCACGGGTCCTTCGGCAGGTTCTCGAGTTCGCTGCGGCCCTTCTCGTCCTTGGTCGCCAGCGCTTCGAGCGATTCCGGCAGCTTGCCATTGCGGCTGCGGAACATGGTCACGGCGCCAGCGATCGAGACGACGTCGGACTGCGCCTTCTTCTCGCGGGCTTCGTCACCGGCACCGATGACGTTCTTCGCGACCATCGTGGCGAGCAGACCGAGGATCACGATGACGACCATGATCTCGACGAGGGTGAAGCCGGCTTGGGCAGCGCGGACCGGGGCAGGAAGGTGCTTCTGGTTCATGTCGGGAATACGGCAGAGTGTAGCCAGCAGACTGGCGGAACGGTGCCTCGGACTGGGCTCGGGGCCGCTTCCTTCCCGCGGCGTGCTCGGCGTTGGCATCGCGGACTCACGTCGCGATGATCGGTCGGATGCGGATCCAAACTGCGTATCCCGGTGCCATCGTCCTTCTCGCTGCCGCCTGCGCGATGCCAGCGCAGCAGGTCCTGACCCCCGAAAGCCTGGTCGCGCTGCAGCGCATCAGTGACCTGGCGCTGAGCCAGGACGGCAAGCACCTGCTGTTCACGCTGCGCATCCCGGACCTCGCCAGCAACCGCAGCAAGGCGGTGGTGCACCTGCTGCCGGTGGCCGGTGGTGCTGCCGCGACCCCGGTCGGGGAAGGCAGTTCGCCGGTGTGGCTGCCGGGCGGGCAGGCCTATGCCTACGCGGCCAAGGACGCCGTCGTCAGTCAGGCGCTGTTCACCGACGCCGCACCGGTGCGCACGCCGGTGCCGGCCGGCTCGCAGAACCTGTCGTGGTCGCCGGCCAGCGACCGCTTCGCATGCACGCGCGCGGTGCCGATCGACCCGCCGGTGACGGCGGCCCACCCGGACCTGCCGCAGGCGAAGGCGCGCGCCTACGACGACCTGATGGTGCGGCATTGGGACAGTTGGCTCGATGGCAGCTACAGCCACCTGTTCGTGCACACGCCGGGCGCCGCCGAGGCGATCGATCTGATGCCGGGCGAGCGCGTGCATACCCCGCTGCCGCCGTTCGGCGGTGGCGAGCAGATCGCCTGGTCGCCGGACGGCAAGGAGCTGTGCTACACGGCGCGGCGCGTGCCGAACCCCGAGGCCAGCACCGACAGCAGCCTGTGGGTGGTGCCGGTCGGTGGGGGCGAGGCGAAGAACCTGACGCCCGGCATGCCGGGCTACGACCAGGATCCGAGCTACTCGCCCGACGGCCGCTGGATCGCGTTCGCCAGCATGGCCCGCCCCGGCTTCGAGGCGGACCGGCTGCGGCTGATGTTGCACGAGCGCACGACGGGCAAGAACACCGAGCTGCTGCCCGACTTCGACGGCAACGCGCACGAGTTGCGCTGGAGCCACGACAGCGCGCGGTTGTTCTTCACCTCCGAGACCGAGGGCACGACGCAGGTGTTCACGACGCCGCTGCAAACGCCGCGCGCGGTCGCGGTGACGAAGGGGCGCCACGCGCTGACCGGTCTGCAGGTAGCCCCCGACGGCAACACGCTGTACGCGCTGCGGGCGTCGATGGAGCGGCCGAACGAGGTCGTACGCATCGACGTCGCGACCGGCGCCATCACGGCGCTGACCGACGCCAACGGTGCCGCGTTCCGCGAACTCGCGCTGCCGAGCATCGAAGCCGAGTGGTTCCCGGCCAGCGACGGCAAGCGCATCCACGCGTGGATCTGCAAGCCGCCCGGCTTCGACCCGGCCAAGAAGTACCCGTTCGTGCTGTTCTGCCAGGGCGGGCCGCAGTCGATGGTGGGCCAGGGCTTCTCGTTCCGCTGGAACTTCCATCTGATGGCCAGCAAGGGCTACGTGGTGGCGGGCGTCAATCGGCGCGGCCTGCCCGGGTTCGGCCAGGCGTGGAACGACCAGATCTCGGGCGATTGGGGCGGTCAGGCGATGGCTGACCTGCTCGCCGTCACCGACGCGATGCAGGCGCGGCCGTACATCGACAAGGCGCGCTCCGCCGCGGTCGGCGCGTCGTTCGGCGGGTTCACCGTCTACTGGCTGATGGGCAATGCCCAAGGCCGCTTCGCGGCGATGATCGCGCACTGCGGCGTGTTCAACCTCGAGAGCATGTATCTCGCGACCGAGGAACTGTTCTTCGTCGACTGGGACCTCGGCGGTCCGTACTGGGCCTCGCCGGAGAACGCCGATCGCTACCGCCGGTTCTCGCCGCATCGTTACGTGCAGAACTGGAAGACGCCGCTGTTGGTCATCCACGGCGAGCAGGACTTCCGCGTGCCATACGACCAGGGGCTGCAGGCGTTCACCGCGGCGCAACTGCAAGGCGCGCCGAGCCGCTTGCTGACGTTCCCGGACGAAGGGCACTGGATCCTGCAGATGCAGAACTCGGTGTTGTGGCAGCGCGAGTTCTTCGCGTGGCTCGACCGGTGGTGTGGCGACAAGGCGGGCAAGTGAACGCCCGCACCGTGTCGGTGGCGGTCTGTGCTGTCGCGTTGGCGGCCTGTGGCGCGGCCCCGCGGTGGGATGACGACATCCTCGTCGCGTTGCGGCAGGCGCGCGGCGCGCAGCAGGAACTGGTCGTCTACTTCGCGCTGCCGGGCCGCGAACTGAGCGATCGCATGCAGG
>CAMAUH010000209.1 GCA_945861365.1 Candidatus Kuenenia stuttgartensis | reverse complement strand
CGTTCTCGTTGATGACGAACACGGCGACGCAGTAGCGGTGGCGCTTCGGCGCGAACTCCTGCACCGTGTAGGTCGGCACCTGCACTGCGGCGGCAGGGACGCGGGGGGCGGTGTCGTGGCTCACGCGACGGGGTCCTCGGTCGCCTGGGTGGTGACGTTCTTGCGGTCCTCGTTGGCGATCACGACCGAGCTGTTGTGTTCCTCCAACGTGTAGTAGTGCGGGCGCGTGCGCAGCTCGCCGACGATGCGGCCGATGTACTCACACAGCACCGTCACGAAGAGGAACAGGCAGAAGAACATGATCGCGTTCTGCAGCGAGAGCGTGGCCCAGCCCTCGGCCACCTGCGCCTTGAACAGGTAGACCAGCAGCACGTAGCCCATGTAGAGCACGTTCAGCATGCTGAGCCCGAGGCCGAGCCAGCTGACCAGGCGCAGCGGATGCGTCGAGTTGGCGACGACGATCCCGGCCGCGAGAGCGATCGAGTCCAGCAGCTTGCGCGGCCGGCGGCGCGACCGCCGGTTGACCGGCTCGTACTCGAACGACTCGCCGGGGAACCCGACCTGCGCACTGAAGCTGCGCAGGAACCGCGAGTGGTCCTTGATCTGCGTGATCGCATTGACGGCCTGGCGGCTCAGCACCCGGAAGTACGTCGAGTTCTCCGGGATGTTCAGCTTCAGCCGCCGGTTGCAGTACCAATAGAACAGCTTCGCGCCGAGGCGGTTCCACAGCGGCTCCGGCCCGCGCTTGCCGAGCACACCGACCACGGTGCGCGAGTCCTTGCGCGAGCGCTCCACCATGCGCGGGATCAGCTTCGGCGGATCCTGGTCGGGCAGTGCGACGACGACGTAGTCGCCGATCGCCGTGTCGAGCGCCGCGGAGATCGCCACCTCGGTGCCGAACGGTCGCGAGAACGTGATCAGGCGCACGCATTCGATCTGGGTCAGCAGGCGCTTGACCACGGCGACGGTGTCGTCGGACGAGCTGTCGTCGACGAGCACCAGTTCGTAGTTCGCATAGTGCGCCTTGAGCACCGCGGCGACCTCGCGCACGAACGACTCGGCGATGTCGCCGTCGTCGCTGAGCGGCGCCACCAACGACACGAAACAATCCGACAGGGTCATGCCGACTCCCGGCCGACGACGGCCGCAGTCCCCGCCACCGATTCGATCATGTCGAAGACGTTGTCGATCTTCGCGCCCATGATGCAGTCGAGGTTCGGCAGCCCTTGATCCCGACGCAGCAGGATCGGCCGACTGTCGTCCATGTCACTGCGCGGCAGCACCGTCTTGACCTCCATCAGGGAGTCGACATGGCGGCAGCCGGCCAGGATCGGCATGTAACGCCGCGCATCCAACACCATGCGCGGGAAGTTGCTCTGCGGCACGCGATTGGCGAGGACTGCATAGGGGTCCATGTACGGCTGGTCGGGCACGTCCTGCCACTGGCAGTGCGGCGTGTAGCGCACGTGGCTGAACGAATGCAGCCCGCGCGACGGGAACGGCATGACCGAGAAGAAGGGGCCACACATCACCGTGATGCCCAGATGCTTGATCGCGTCCGGAACCTCGACCAGCGCGATCTCCGTCACCTCGTGCTTGAGCGGGATCAACGGCAGCGACGACGACGCCAACAGCCGGTTGGTGCGCGAGTAGGTGCAGTTGTAGACACGTTTCGCCGCGATCTCGTGGCCGCGATCGCCGTCGGCGCACTCCACCAGCAGGCGGGAGTCGGCCCGCGCCCGCACCCGCACGGCTTCGGTCCCGCACCGCACATCGACGCCATGCTGCGCCAGCAATGCAGCCATCTTGTGGCGCAGCTTGACTGCGTCGAACGCGCACTCCTGGACCGTGAAGACCGCCTCGATCAGGTCCGGGTCGAACAGCTTGCGGATGGCCGCCGGGGCCGGCGTGATCGGCGCACCGATCGTCGTGCAGAAGCTCCGGAACTGGTTGGCGGTGACCTTCGAGAAGTTCCGACTGACGGCGTAGTACTTGTCGAATGCCTGGTCGACGCAATCCCGGAACTGCTCGAGGAAGCGGGGGTAGTTGACCCGGCTGCGCAGCGCGGTCAGCAGGCTGCGCGGATAGTGGTAGCCGTTGTGGACGCGGGCCTGGTTCGAATGGGAGGCTCGCAACAGCAGGTCGCTGCCGGCCTCCAGCAGCACGACCCGGCGGCCGAGCGTCTGCCGGAGATACAGGGCGAGGCTGCAGCCGAAGAAGCCGCCGCCGATCACCACGTCGTCGATGGCCGCTGCATGTTCGCCGGGCTTCGACGCCAACGCGGCGCGTGACGGTGGTCGGTCGAGCATCATTGGCGGCTGGCCCTCCACAGACCCCTGCCGCCACCCGCGACCGCCGCCGTCACGACCGGCGACAGGATTGCGAACGGCAAGCAGCTGGAAATCATGTGGTTCCCCTTGCAGGGCGCTGGCAACACGAGGCGTCAGTTGATCCAGCGCCGATGAGATCCGCATGAAATCGGCATGAGTGTGGCCTCATCCGCCGACGGCCGCGCCCCACCCGGCGAGACGGAGCGATTTCGCGGGGTACACCGCGACGCCGATCGCAAGGGCCTCGCGGCATCGATCGCGTCGGCCAGGCGACGCGCTGACGGCGATCGCAGCCAGGCGCCGCAGCGACGACGCGAATCCGCTGCCAGCGACTCGCCAGCGGCCGAGAGCCCCGCCGGCTTGCATTCGCCGCGGCCGCTCTCGATCTTCCGTGCATGCGAACGCGCTCCCGCCCCCTGCTCCGCCCCACCCTGGCACTGTTGCTGGCAGCACTGGCCGCGTGCGGCAACAAGGCCGCCGTCGATCCGAAGAACCGCGAGGTGCCGTGGACCTACGGGCCGACGACCGGTGGTGCGACCGTGGAGCACGTGCAGGGTGCCGGCAAGAAGGAGGGCACACCGGCGGTCGCCCGCGGCTGGAACTGCCGTCTGCAGGACGGCAAGCGGCTCACCGTGCGCCCGTACGAGCTCACCAGCACGCACCCGCTGTTCGGCAAGGTGGCGCTGAGCGTCGGCCTGTTCGACAAGACCGGCAAGCAGCTCGCCATGCTGCGCTCGGAGCCGATCACCGCGCAGAACGCGACGTTCACGTTCGACGTCGAGGAAGCGGTGGCGAAGGAGCTGCTGGACGCGGTGCTCTGGTACGTCAAGGTCTGAACGCACAGCGCGGCGCCGCACGACCCGACTACGCAACAGCGCGGGCTTCCGTCCCCTAGCACCCAGACGTACCCTACGCGCTTCCCGAAGAACCCACGAGCAACCGACCCATCATGCGCATCCTCCCCATCGCCGCCCTGCTGTCCCTGTTCACCTTCGTCGCCTGCAAGTCGACGAGCTGCTGCAGCCCCGTCGGCACCTGCGAGCAGTCGCAGGCCACCGTCGAGAAGGTCGCCAAGGAGCACCCCGGCCTCACGCGCCTCACGGTGCACTGCATGATGGACGGCAAGCCGATGGCTTGCGCCAGCACCGCCGCCGACAAGAAGGGCAAGCCGTCCGATGCCGAGGACGTGAAGGCGATGCAGAGCGGCCAGCCCGTCGTGCTCGACGAGCAGGGCTTGCTCGACGTCACGGTGCCCATCCTCGCCAAGGACGGCAAGTTCCACGGCGCCTGCGGCGTGACGATGCCGACGACGGGCATGACGCGTGAACAGGCCGTCGCCAAGGCGACCAGCATCGCCAAGGCGGTCGAGGCCGGCCTGCCGGCCTGCTGCATGAACGGCTGCAGCACCGGCAAGTGAACCTGAGCGCGCGGCCGACCGCGCGCTGAGCCCGTTGGCGCCGAGCTCTGGCGCACCCCGCCGGCGACCGCGCAACAGTTGACCAACATGCGACAGAGAGGCCCCGGCGGGCCGGCACCGGCCAACGCGTAAGCTCCGCCGCTCGTCCCGCCCTCACGCCTCCGCACCCGCATGCGCCGACTGCTCCCTTCCGGCTGCCTTCTCGCCGCCACCACGTTCCTGCCCGCGCAGACTCCGGAACCCGCACCCGCCGCCCCGGCGGTGCCGCAGCCGGCCGCGACCGCGCAGGATCCCGCGCCGCCCGCCGCCGCCGAACCGGCCAAACCCGTCGAGCCCGCCGCGACGCCGTTCACGCGCGCGCACGTCGACCAGCTCGCGTGGCGCAACGTCGGCCCGGTGAACCCGATGGGCCGCACGACCGACCTCGACATCCATCCGGCGCGGCAGAGCACGTGGTTCGTCGGCACCGCCGGTGGCGGCGTCTGGAAGACCAGCAACGCTGGCACCACGTGGACCAGTTTGTTCGACCAAGCGACCACGGTCAGCATCGGCGACATCGCGATCGCGCCGAGCGACCCCGACCTCGTGTGGGTCGGCACCGGTGAGGAGAACGCGCGCAACTCCGTGCAGTGGGGTGACGGCGTCTACAAGTCGACCGACGGCGGCAGCACGTGGACGCACATGGGCCTGCGCGACACGTTCCAGATCGGCCACATCGCGATCCACCCGACCGACAAGAACACCGTCTACGTCGCCGCACTCGGCAAGCTGTGGGGCGACAGCGAGGAGCGCGGCGTCTACCGCACGCGCGACGGCGGCAGCACGTGGCAGCGCGTGCTGTTCACCGACGTGCGCACCGGCTGCATCGACGTGCGCATCCATCCGCAGGATCCGAACGTCGTGTTCGCGTGCCTGTACGAACGCAAGCGCGACGGCTTCGACGGCAACGACCCGAGCGTGCGGCTCGCCAAGGGCAGCGGCCTCTACCGCAGCACCGACGGCGGCGACACCTGGACGCGGCTGCAGAACGGTCTGCCGACCTGCACGTGGGGCCGCAGCGGCATCGACCTGTTCGCGCCCGAGGGCGACGTCGTGTTCGCGATCGTCGAGACCGAGCGCACCGGTTGGGCGAAGGGCGACCGCAAGGACCGCGTCGCCGGCGACGCGCCCGATCGCGAGCCCGGCCAGGCGCAGGACGAGGAAGGCGAACGCCCGCAGCGCCCGACGCCGGCAGCACCCGCTGCCCCACAGGGCGGCCGCGGCGGCGCCGTGCTCGGCATCGGCACCGAAGGCGACAGCGGGCCCGCCGAAGCGCTCGGCGCGATCCTGCGCAGCGTGACCGCCGGCGGCCCGGCCGCCACCGCGGGCCTGCAGGCCGGCGACCGCATCACCAAGTACGGCGACGAGGTCGTGAAGACCTACGCGGACCTGATCGAGATCGTGCGCGACGCGCGGCCGGAGCAGAAGGCGACGTTCACGTACGTGCGCGGCGAGACCACGGCGACCGTCGAAGTCACCTTCGGCCGCGCCGAGGATCCGATCGCCAACGCCGCCGGCCGCCCCAACGGCCCCTACAGCGGCCGCCTGTTCGGCCAGGACGCCAACAAGCAGACGTTCCAGGGCGAACTCGGCTTCGAGACCGGCGGCGTGTTCCGCAGCGACGACCGCGGCGAGACGTGGACGCGCGTGAACAGCCTGACCGAGCGGCCGTTCTACTACTCGGTGATCCGCGTCGACCCGCGCTCGGCGCAGAACCTCTACTGCGTCGGCACGTCGCTGTGGGGCAGCAAGGACGGCGGCGCGAAGTTCGAAGCGATCCAACGCGGCATCCACGTCGACTTCCACGCGATCTGGGTCGACCCCGACGACAGCGACCACCTGGTCGCACTGTGCGACGGCGGCGTCAACGAGACGTTCGATCGCGGCGCGTCGTGGCAGGTGCACCGCGGCTTCTCGGCGGCGCAGTTCTACGACGCGGTCGCCGACAACAGCGTGCCGTACCGCATCGTCGGCGGGCTGCAGGACAACGGCACGTGGGTGCTGCCATCGCGCACGCGCTACCGCGAAGGCATCACCGCCGCGGACTGCGTGACGATCTTCGGCGGCGACGGCTTCGGCGCGCAGACGGACCCGATCGAACCGTGGATCGTCTACGCGACCAGCCAGAACGGCGCGCTCGGCCTCGTCGACCTGCGCAGCGGCCAGCAGGCGCGCGTGTCGCGCGACCGCCTGCCGAACAACGTGACGCCGACGTTCAACTGGGACTCGCCGTTCGTGCTGTCGCCGCACAACCGGCTCACCGTGTGGCACGCCGGCAGCCACGTGTTCCGCGGCGATCGCTACGCGCACCTCGACAGCCGCGCCGCGCGGCCGGGCCAGGGCCCGCTGCGCAACGCCGACACGCTGCGCATGAAGGCGGTGTCGCCGCGCCTCGGCCGCACCGAAGCCGGCACCGCGGTGTCGATCGCCGAGAGCCCGCGCGTGCAGGGCCTCGTCTACGTCGGCACCGACGATGGCGCCTTGTGGCGCAGCGAGGACGACGCGGTGACGTGGACGCGCATCGACGCGAACCTGCCGGTGTTCACGCAGCGCTACGTCAGCGACCTCGTGCCATCGCACTTCGCCGACAACCGCGTCTACCTGACGCTGGATGGCCACCGCGAGGACGACTTCGCCACCTACGCGTTCGTGTCCGAGGACCGCGGCGCATCGTGGCGCAGCCTCGACCGCGACCTGCCGACGCGCGAAGTCTGCTACGCGATCATGGAGGACCCGCGCAACGAGGACCTGCTGTTCCTCGGCACCGAGTTCGGCTGCCACGTGTCGCTCGACCGCGGCGACCACTGGTTCCCGCTGGGCAGCGGCCTGCCGACCGTCGCGGTGCGCGACCTCTACATCCAGGATCGCGACAGCGACCTGATCGCGGCGACGCACGGCCGCGGCGTGTTCGTGCTCGACATCGAAGGCCTGCGGCAGTTGACCGGCAGCACGGTGAAGCAGGCTGCGCACCTGTGCGCGGTCGAACCGGCGATCCTGTGGCGCATGACCAGCCGCGGCCACCAGGGCCACAAGGAATACACGGCGAAGAACCCGGCCTACGGCGTCACGTTCCACGTGGTGCTGCGCGAGGCGCCGGCGAGCGCGCCGGTGCTGACGATCCACGACATCACCGGCACCGAGATCGCCAAGGTCGAGGGCAAGGCGGTCGCGGGCCTGCAGGCGATCCAGTGGGACGCGCGCGCGAACGGGCGTCTCGCCAAGCCCGGCAGCTACTCGGTGCGCTGGGCGGAGCAGAAGGACGTCGCGGCGCGCGCGTTCACGCTGGCCGCGGATCCGGAGGTCGGCGTCGACGCGGCCGAGTCCCGCGCGGCTACGGAGCGGTAGTGAGCAGCGCGCGTCATGCTCGTCATCTGGACCGCGGCACAGCCGACCTGCTCAGTCGGCCGTCCTGCGGCTCGGCTCGGTGGCGGAATCGGCGCTGCGCATCGCCAGCGTGCCCGCGCTGACCTACCCGACGGCGGGGTGACGACACGCGCGGAAGGGCGCGGCAGCGCGGTAGCCGAGCGCACGCGAGAGTTGCCACAGTCGGGCAACTTCCAACCAGC
>CAMAUH010000208.1 GCA_945861365.1 Candidatus Kuenenia stuttgartensis | reverse complement strand
GCAACGTGCGCGAGCCACCGCTGGATCACCTCGAGCGGTCGAGGACCAGCGATCCGCTGCGAGCCTGCAGCGCCTCGCGCTCGGCGGCGCGCAGCAGCGTGCTGGCCGTCGCGTGGCCCGGATCGAGTTCGAGCACGCGTCGCCAGTCCGCGACGGCGCCGTCGAGCACGCCTTCGCCGTAGCGCACCAGCGCGCGCTGGTGCAGCAACCGGCTCGCCCGCACGCGAACGCGCATGTCGTCGGGATACTGCCGCGCGAGCGCCAGCAGTTCGGTGATCGCCGCTTCGCGGTCGCCCCGCACCAGCCGACCTTCGACCGCCACCAACGCGGCCGTGACCGCGTCTCCACCGGTCGCCGGCTGCCGAGCGACCGCGATCGCCGGCTCCGGAGCGGGTACCACAGGCGCGGGTTCGGCGACCGGTTCCGACGGCGGCGCCTCGACGGGAGCCTGCACCACCGCCGGCGCGACCGGCTCCGCTACCGGCGCTTCCGGCGGCTGCGGTGCTGCGACCGGCTCCGGCGACGGCGCCGCGGGCTCGGCCAATGCGGCCGTCGCGGCGGCGGAAGGTCCCGGCACAGGGCTCACCGCGACGGGATCCGCCGCAACGGGAGCGACCGGAGCAACCGGCGCGGCCGGCGCAGACATGTTCGCATTGGCCAAGGTCGGCTCGGTAGCGACCAGGCGATGCCGATGCCGCGTCGCCGCGATCAGCTCGTCGAGGCCCGGCGCCCCCGGCCACAGTTCGTTCGCGCGCTGCAGCACCGCCAGCGCCTCCGCGTCGCGCCCTTCGCTGCGCAACTGCAGCGCATCGCGCAGCAACTCGTCGCAGTGGCGCATGGTGCGCTGCACCGCGAGGGCCGCCGCGCGCGACTCCGGATAGCGCACGTGCTGCAGCGGCACTTCGGTGAACGCGCCGAGCGCCGCGTCGAGATCGTGCCGTTCGAGCGCCCAGGCACCGCGGCGCCAGGGATCGATCGGCTTCAGCGCACAACCCGCAGCGAGCAGGACGAGCCACAGCATCGACTGGATCTTCATGCCCCTTCCTCGCGCACGGCGTCGTCGGCCACCACTTCCAGATCCGCGACGGTCACGTCGTCGCCGTCATCCCCGTCGTCGTCATCGCGCGGCGCCTCGCGCCAGGGCATCACGCCGTTCGGCACGATCATCACGTCGCGATCGGCACACGCCTGCGGCGGCGCCTTCTGGATCTCCTCGGCGAACAGCTTGACCAGGTCCGGATCGAACACGTCGCCGCGCGCCCGGTCGATCTGCTGCAGCGCCCGCTGCCAATCGAGTTCGCTGTCGCCGGCGCAATTGGTCAGCAGGTCGAACGCGGCCGCGATCGACAGGATGCGTGCGCCGACCGGGATGCGCGACCCGCGCAGGCCATCGGGTGAACCGCCACCATCGTGGCGTTCCTGCTGGTGCCGCACGATGCGCGCGATCCCGCGGAGGGCTGGCACCCGATCGAGCTGCTCCGCCGCGCGCACCGGATGGTGCTGCAGCGAGCGCGCCTCGACATCGGTCAGCGGCCCCTGCTTCTGCAGGATCGAAGGCCGCACCCACGCCTTGCCCAGGTCCACCAATCGGCACGCGGTCTCGAGTTCGCGCCGCTCCGTCGCGGACAGCTTCAGCCGGCTGGCGAGGCGCGCCGCGAGTGCCGCCGTGCGCTCCCCGTGCCCGGGCGGCACCAGGCGCCGGCGCTCGAGCCCATCCACGAGCTGCAGCGCCATCGCGACGTAGCCGTCACCGACCAGCTGCAGTCCGGCCTGCGTGCCGCGATCGAGCTCCTGCAGCACGTCGCCGACCTGCTGCAGGTCGGCCCCGACGGCCGGCGCCGCGAGTGCCCCGCGCGCCTGGGCCTGATGGCCGAGCAACGTCCCCGCCGCGACCAGGCTCAGGCTGCACAGGAACACGATCGCGAACCAACCGAAGTCGAAGCCCGCCGCCACCGGGCGCGGCTCGCACTGCAGCCGCACCTCGCCGACCACTTCCCCGCCGAAGCGCACCGGCGCGATCGACTCGCGGAACGACACGCCTTCGCCACGCGGGCACGGCCGCTGGAACGGGCCACTGCGGGCCACCAGGTTCAGCTGCTGTTCCCCGAGCGCCAGGGCGGTGTCGATGACGACCCGCCCGCTGCGATCCAGCAACAGGGCGCGGCCACCGACCTGGTCGCGCACCAGCGCCGCGAGCACCGACAGCCGCATCATGTCGCCGCGTTCGAGCAGCGGCGCGCCGCGCTCGGCCAAGGTGATCGCGAGCGCGAGCTCCCCTTGGGCGACATCGGCCTGGCGATGCCGCGCATCACGGTCGGCGCCGAGCCATCCGGCCACCAGTGCGACGAAGAACGCGCCGACCGCCAGCGCTACGCCGAGCTGCTTGCCGAGGGACCAGCCGAGTGGCCGGCGTTCGAGACCTGGAGCCATGGCTCCGGCTTATCGGCCGCGACTGCAGGGGCACTGCAGCCCAACGCGACCATGGCGCGATGCCATCGCGGCGAGCCCGCCGGGCCCGCCCCACAGTCACTTCAGCTTGATCGCTTCCAGCGAGTCGACGTGCAGCTGGTAGATGTCGACGCAGTAGCCGTCGAGGATCGTCGCTTCGACCTTGAAGGTGCCGGTGACCTTCAGCGGATCGAAGAAGTAGTCGGTCGTGCGACCCTTCGGCATCACGACGCGCACGATGCCGTGGATGTCCGGCGGCTGGCCGTAGCAGCACGACCACAGCGACTGCACGAGCAGGAACTCCTTGATGTTCTGCACCTCGTCGATCGGCAGCATGAAGCCCGTCATCAGCACCTTCTTGCCGTTGAGCTCCTTCACGCGCTTGGGCATGCCCTTCAGGCCGTCCTCGTAGGGCCACGACGTCAGCTCGTCGAACGGCAGGATCTTGTCGAGCCCCGTCAGCTTGCCCGACTTCATCTGGTCGGCGAGCTTGCGCTCGACCTCGAGCATCTGCTCCTGGCTGCGCATCAGCGCGATGTCCGCCGGATCGGTGCCCTTGGGCACCGGCTGGTCCTTCGCCGGGCGCTCGATGATGCCCTCGTCGGCGGGCTTGTCGCCCTTCGGTTCGACCTTCGGCTCGACCGGCTTGCCGGTCTTCGGATCGATCGCCGGCTTCGGCTCGACCTTCGGTTCCTGCTTGGCTTCGACCTTCGGCTTGTCGGTCGCGCCGCTCGCGGGCTTCGGCTCCTGCTTCGCCGGCTCCTGCTTCACGGGTGCAGGCACGGGCTTCGGTTCGCTCGTCGGCGTCTGCGAGCACGCGACGCCACACAGCAACAGGGTCGACAGGATCAACTTCATGTGGTTCCTCGGGCGCACAGCGCGGCGAAGCGCAGCTTATACGACGATCGGCACGGGCTGGTCCACGCGCCCAACCATTCGCCGCGCGGCACTCAGTAATTCTGGGCCAGGTTGTCGGCGACCTGCGTCATCGAGCCCTTCACCGCCGGGGCGAGGCCCGCGATCGCGCCGAGCAGCGTGACGCCGAGCAGCAGCCAGGCCTCCCACGGCCGGAACTGCAGCCAGTCGAGGTAGACGCCGGTCTGGTCCTCGACGACATCGCGCAGCAGGAACGTCGCCGTGTGGCAGACGACGATGCCGAGCACCCCGCCGAAGCCCGACAGCAGCGCCGCTTCGCCGACGATGATCGTCAGGATCTGCAGCCGCCGCGCGCCGAGCGAACGCATGATCGCGATCTCGCGGCGCCGCTCGTTCATCGTGTTGTAGATCGCCACCGTGATCGCGATCGACGCGACCAGCAGCACCAGCCACGCGATCACCGCCAGCGCGTCGGCGGCATTGCCGATCTGCCGCAGGAACTTCGGGATCACGTCCGCCGGCCACGCCACCTGCGCTTCCTTGCTGCCGAACTCGTCGCGCAGCAGCTTGGCACCGAAGTGGTCCTTCGGATCGAGGATGATCGCGGTGAGGCCGACGCGGCCCGCGTCGACCGGCACCGTCTTCATGTCGTCCGGCGTCTTGCCCGGCAGCGGCTCGACCAGGAACACGCCGCCCTCGTGGCCATCGATCAGGTAGTGCAGCCCGATCGGCAGGAAGATCGTCGTGTCGAGCGGCGAGTTGGTCGGCGCCAGGATGCCGACGATGTCGCAGGTCGCTTCGGGGTGCTCGTGGTACTTCCAGTCGCCGACCTTGCCGTGCACCGGCGTGATCTTGCCGCCGAGCCCGAGGCCCAGCGTACGCGCGACGCGCGCGCCGACGACCGCCTGCTTCCACTGCGGCTGGATCAGCGGCCGCGCCGGCCGCGGCTCCGGCGCGCCGGTGCGCTTGGCGCTCTCGTACGCAGCGAGTCCGTCGGCCAACTGCAGCAGGTCGTCGTACGAGTAGTGGAATCCCGAGCCCTCGGCGAAGCGCAGCGGCACCTTGTCGTCGCCGTACTCCCAGCGGAACTTCGAGAACATCTCGTCGATGGTGCCGATCACCGGGAACGCGTACTTGCTGACGGAATCGCCGCGCGCCTGCGGGATCGCGTAGCTGACCTGCGTGCGCTTGCCGGCGACCTTGCCCGAACGCAGCTCGGTGCAGATGCGCAGCGGGAACAGGCCCGGCGCGACGTCGACGTTGAAGATCGTGTTCAGCACGACCTCGAGCTGGCTCGCACCCTTTGTGCCGACCACCGCCTGGTAGCCGCCGATGCTGCCCTTGTAGCGCTGCTCGGTCTGCTCCGACATCGTCAGGATCGCCGCGTACAGCGCGGTCGCGACGACGATCGACAGCATCGTCAGCACGGTCGCGACGATGCGGATGCGCAGGTTGCGCAGGCTGATGGACCACAGCTTCATGCCAGCACCTCGGCGCCGCGCAGCGTCGCCAGGTCGACCGTGCGCTGCATGCGCTTCGCGGACTCGGGATCGTGCGTGACCATCACCACCGTCTTCTTGCCGTGCGCCGCGATCTCGAGCAGCAGGTCGAGCACCTGGCCACCGGTGGCGCGGTCCTGGTTGCCGAGCGGTTCGTCCATCAGCACCAGTTCGGGATCGTTGACCAGCGCGCGGCAGATCGCGACGCGCTGCACCTGGCCGACCGACAGCTCGCCGGGCCGATGGTGCATGCGGTCCTGCAGGCCGACCTGCTGCAGCAGCGCTTCGGCGCGCAAGCGCGCCTCGTTGCCGGCACCGCGGCCGAACAGCGCCCCGAGCAGCACGTTCTCGAGCGCCGTGAACGGCTGCAGCAGATTGAACGTCTGGTAGACCATGCCGATGTGCTGGCCGCGGTGGCGATCGCGCGCGCTCTCGCCGAGTTCGTGCAGCTTAGCCCCGGCGACCGTCACCTCGCCTTGGTCGGGGCGCAGGATGCCGGCGAGGATGTGCAGCAGCGTGGTCTTGCCGGTGCCGGAGCGGCCGATCAACGCCACCTGCTCGCCGGGTTCGATGTCGAGCCGATCGACGGCACAGGCCACCACGGCCTGCTCGCCACGGGAGTAGCTCTTCACAACGTCGCGCAGATGGATCATCGGGGGTGCCTGCTACGCAGCATCGTGGCCAACGGTCAGTGCGCGATCCAGGCCGCGACGGTTTCGAGTTCGCGCTGCAGGCGCGCATGCAGCGGTGCCGTCCCGGCGAAGTCGCCGAGCACCGACCACGTGTAGGTTTCGACCTCGAGCAGCGGCTTTTCGCCCGGCTCCACCGCCAGCGCGCGCAGCACCCGTTCGACCTCGCGTTGCGTCGAGCCGAGCGCGCCAGGCGCGTCCCAGAACAGCGGCACGTGGTAGTGCGACCGCAGCACGCCCGCCGTCGCGAACTCGGCGCGCCGCGCCGCGACCTCGGCGAGATCGAGCGCGCGCAGCCCACCGCCGGCGGTCTGGTGCAGGTAGCGCGGCTCGGCGAACGCCAGCAGCCGATCGAGTTCGGCGCCGTCGCGCAGCTCCAGGCACGCCGACACCTGGATCTTCGGCACCGCGATGCCGCGCGCGCGCAGATCGCGCAGCGCCGCCAGCGGCTCCTCGCCGACGACCGCGAGGTGGCACAGGTCGACGCACACACCGACGTGCCGCCGCAGCACGTCGCCGGGCACCGTGGTCCACGCCCCTTCGTCGAACAGCCACTGCTCGAGGAACGCCGCCGTGCCCGCCGCGGTCTCGAGCAGGCAATCGGGCTCCGGCTCGAGCGCCAGCACGCAGCGCACGCCAGTGCGTTCTTCGATCGCCGCGAACGCGCTGGCGCAGCGCGCCAGGTTGCGCGCCATGCGCCGCAGATCGGCCTTGGCCTCGCCGGGCGCGCGGTAGCCGAGCGGCAGCGTCGACAGCGGCAGCTCGCTTCCCGCGGGCACCATGCCGGCACCGAGCTCGGCGCACAGGCGCGTGTAGTGCAGCCGTTCTTCGGTAGCCCAGTCGGGCCGGTAGACGGCGGTCTTCACCACGTCGTCGTGGAAGCCATCGAACGGGAACACGTTCAGCGTCCACAGCGGTGCTTTGGCCGCGGCCATCGCGGCGACCAGCCGTTCGCGCGCGCCCTGATCGCGGACCAGCTCGGCGACCAGCGGCATCGGCCACCAACCGCCGAGCCCGAACTCGCGGCCGGATGCGCGCGCGGCGGCCGCGACCGGCGCCGTATGCTCGGCCAGCATCGCCATTGCCGTCGGCAGATCCGGTGCCGGGTGCACGTTGCTGCAGTAGGTGAGCCGGAAGTCATTCATCGCGGGCGGCGCACGATAGCCGCCACGTCCAGCCGTTCCGCCGAGGAAGGCTGCGGCGCCCACGCACCGAATGCCGATGCCGAAGGGTGGCAGTCACGACCGACAGCTCCTCCATGACCCAACCCCCCGCGGCCAACGGGCCCACGCCATCCGACAACGGCCACGCCGAGCGCATCCTGGCGATCCGCCGCTCGAACTCGTACCGGCAGTCGCACATCGATCCGGACTTCATGGGCCGCGTCGAACTGCGGCCGGTGCGCCTGCAGCTCGAGCTGCTGAAGCCCGAACTGATCATGCAGGAGCAGGGTGTGCAGTCGACCGTGGTCGTGTTCGGCGGCACGCGCGTCGTCGAACGCCCCGAGGCCGAACGGCGCCTGCGCGCCGCCCAGGACGCGCTCACCAAACACCCCAACGACAGCAAGCTGGTCCGCCGCGTGCGCATCGCCGAGAACGTGCTGCGCAAGGCGCACTACTACGACGAGGCTCGTGAGTTCGCGGCGCTGGTCAGCGGCCAGTGCCAGATCGACCACAAGTGCGACTACGTCGTCTGCACCGGCGGCGGGCCGGGCATCATGGAGGCAGCCAACCGCGGCGCCTTCGAGGTCGGCGCCAAGTCGATGGGGCTCAACATCACGCTGCCGTTCGAGCAGGAGCCCAACAGCTACATCACCCCGGAGCTGTGCTTCGAGTTCAAATACTTCGCGATCCGGAAGATGCACTTCCTGATGCGCGCCAAGGC
>CAMAUH010000207.1 GCA_945861365.1 Candidatus Kuenenia stuttgartensis | reverse complement strand
CTGCGCCTACTGGATCGACCGCACCAACGAATGGGCGCGCTCCATCCTCGGCAACACGCCGCAGCTGGCGACCGCCGACAACATCGCCGTCACCGTCAACATCGCGTCGACGTGCAACGCGTACTACGACCCCAACGTGAACTCGGTGAACTTCTACGCCGCGGGTGGCGGCTGCGTGAACAGCGCCTACTCGACGGTGATCGCGCACGAATGGGGCCACGGCCTCGACGACCGCTACGGCGGCATCTCGCAGACGCACGGGCTCAGCGAGGGCTGGGCCGACATCGTCGCGATGTACGTCGTCGACGATCCGAACGTCGGCCTCGGCTTCAGCACCACCGGCGTGTCGATGCGCACCGGCCTGAACCTGCGCCTGTATCCGACCGGCACCGAGGTCCACGAATGGGGTGAGACGTGGATGGGTTTCGGCTGGAAGGTGCGCGAGAACCTCGCCGCGACGATGAGCCGGGCCTCGGCCATCGCGATCAGCAACGACATCGTGCTCGGCACGATCGTCGCCAACGCGACCGACCAGCCCGACGCGGTGCTCGAGGTGTTCCTGGCCGACGACGACGATGGCAACCTCGCGACCGGCACGCCGCACGTCACGGCACTGGTCGCCGCGGCGATCGCGCACTTCCTGCCGTTCCCGTCGGTGAACGGTCCGGCCAACGACTACTGCGTGGGCGCGATCCAGATCTTCAACGGCCTGAACGGCCCGTTCACCAACCAGGGCAGCGACGGCACGCTCAGCACCTGGTCGTGCGGCGATGCCGCGCACGAAAGGGACGTGTGGTTCCGCTACGACTGCGTCGGCCAGGGCACGCTGACGTTCTCGACATGTGGGCTCACCGCGCTCGACACCAAGCTGCAGGTGCGCGTGGGCTCGTGCTCCGGGCCGGTGATCGCCTGCGAGAACCTGAACACGACCTGCGGCCAGCAGACGTCGCTCAGCTTCGGGGCGTTCCCGAACACCTACTACCTGCAGGTCGGCGCCGACACCTACGGCACGTTCCGCGTGCAGGTGACGCCGCCGCCGAGCACTCTCGCCACCAGCGTCGTGCACGGCACCGGCTGCGGAACGGCTTCCAAGGCCGTCTACGAGGCCTTCCCGAGCCAGCAGTTCGACCTCGCGGGTTCGTCGATGAAGCTCGTCAACCGCGGCACGCACTACGTGGCGCAGCCAGGCGGCGCGTTCCTGCCGCTGACCGGCAACTCGTTTCAGACCAGCCACGGCGACGACACCGTGCTGAACTTCGTGCTGAGCTTCCCGATGCCGTACCCGGGCGGCACCGTGCAGACGCTCGAGGTCTGCTCGAACGGCTTCGTGTCGGCGGGCACCGGCAACGGCACGTCGGCGAACCCGACCGCGTCATCGTGGCTCAACAGCGCGCGCACGCGCTGGGGCGCCTGGCACGACTTCGATCCGTCGGCCGCGGGCTCCGGCAAGATCCACTACGACTTCGCCGGCACGACGGCGTACGTGACGTGGGACGGCGTCTACACCTACTCGACGACGATCCCGGCTCGCTGGCAGATCCAGTTCGACCAGGTCACCGGCGACGTGACGATGGTCTGGCAGAGCTGGCCCACCGTGCTCGGCCAGACGCTGGTCGGTGTCAGCACCGCCGGCCAGAACCTCGACCTCGGCAGCCGCGACATCTCGGCCACGCTGGCGGGCGGCTTCCGCACGTTCCCCTACAACGCGCAGCCGTTGGCGCTCGCCGGCACGCTGCCGCGGCTCGGTTCGAACCTCATCCTGACGACGACGAACTTCCCGTCGACCGGCCCGATCGGCCTGCAGATGCTCGGCAACGTCGGCTACACGAACGGCATCTCGCTGGCGCCGCTCGGCATGCCCGGCTGCACGCAGTGGTCGGAGTACCTGGTGATCGACACCATCGTGGCGAACGGTGGCACCGCGCAGTACTCGCTGGGCATCCCGTCCACGCCGACGCTGGTCGGCTACGCGCTGAAGGCGCAGAGCGCCGCGATCGCGCCGACGTACAACGCGTTCCAGTTCGTCGTGTCGAACGGCGTGTGGATGACGGTCGGCAGCTGAGCGCGCCGACCTGGAGCGCGAATGCCCCGGTGGCGAACGCGACCTCGTTGCCGTTCGCTGCCGCGCGCCACGGCTTGCTGGCTCACGCCGTGCTCCGGATGATCCGCGGATGACCAAGCGGCCCGCCAAGGCCAAGGCAACCGCCGGCGGCAAGAGCACCGGCAAGAGCACCACGAAGCTGCTCGTCGCCATGACGGGCAAGGCCAGCGATGCCAAGACCGCGGACGGCGACGAGCCCGTGTTCGCCTACATCGCCAGCCTGCCGCAGCCGCAGCGCAGCATCGCCGAGCGCATCGACGCACTGGCGGCCAGATCGCTACCGGGCCTGCAGCGCGGCGTGAAGTGGGGAATGGCGTACTACGGGGTGGACGGCGGATGGTGCTTCGCGTCCGGCGCCTTCGTGGGCCACGTGAAGCTGATGTTCATCCGCGGCACCGAGCTGAAGCCGGAACCGCCGGTCACGCCGATCGGCATGGGCAAGGCCACGCGAGGTGTGGAGCTGGCATCCGAGGCCGACCTCGACGAACACCAAGCGGCAACGTGGATGAAGCAAGCCGCCGCCATGCCCTTCTTCGGGGGGAAGAAGAAGCGCTGACGAGTGGATCCAAACGAAGCCCAACGAAGTGCATGCGAGTAGCGATGCCCCACAGGACTCGCCGTCTCCCACGCCCACAAGCCGAACGAAGCGCGAAGTAGCGGTGCATCGCAGGACTCGCCGTTTCCCGCGGCCGCAGGCCGCGGGAAACCCGAAGCCGTAGGGGCACCACACCGCGCGCCAGCGCGGTGTGGTAGGCCCTGCAGGACTCGAACCTGCAACCAGACTGGTATGAGCAGCCAGCTCTGACCATTGAGCTAAGGGCCCGCGCGAAGCTCCGGTATACACGCCAGACCACCACTCATGCCCCTGCTCGATCACGACTCGCTCGCTCTGCGTCTGCGCATCCTCCAGGCCGACATCCGCGCATCGCTGCGCGCCCACATGCGCAGCCAGGAACAGCAGGTCTGGTCCCGCACGGTGCGCGACGACGCTGGCGACACGATCTTCGGCATCGACGCCGAGGTGGAGGACATCCTGGTGCAGCACTGCCAGGAATGGGGCAAGACGCAGCACTTCGTGCTGATCGCGGAAGGTGTCGATCCGGACGGCATCCAGTTCGGCCGACCCGGCCTCGGCGGCCCACCGTTCCGGTTGCTGGCCGATCCGATCGACGGCACGCGCGGCCTGATGTTCGACAAGCGTTCGGCGTGGTGCCTGATGGGCATCGCACCCGAGCGGGGCAAGGCGACGCGCTTGCAGGATGTCGAGGTCGCGGTGATGACCGAACTGCCGACGACGCGCCAGAGCACCAGCGATGTGCTGTGGGCGATCCGCGGCAAGGGCGCGCATGCCGAACGGCACGACATCGGCACCGGCCATCCGCGGCCGCTGGTGCTGGTCCCGAGCCAGGCGAAGACGCTGCTGCACGGCTTCGCCAGCGTCAGCAACTTCTTCCAAGGCGGGAAGGAACTGATCGCGCGGTTGGAGGAGGCGATCCTGCTGCGCGCGGTCGGGCCGTGGAACCCGGCGAAGGCCGAGGTCTACAGCGACCAGTACATCTGCTCCGGCGGGCAGCTGGCCGAAGTGGCGCTGGGCCGCGATCGCTTCGTGCTCGACGTGCGGCCGCTCGTGCACCGCAAACTCGGCGTCAAGTCGTCGCTGGCGTGCCGCCCGTACGACATCGTCACCGCGCTGGTCGCGCAGGAAGCGGGCTGCATCGTGCTCGACCCGTATGGGGAGCCGCTCGATGCGCCGCTCGACACCACGACGAACGTCGCGTTCGCGTGTTACGCGAACGCGGCGCTCGCCGCCCAGCTGGTGCCCATCGTGCGCGAAGAGGTTCGCCGGCACATCGGCTGAGCCAGCCGGCCTGGCCGGCTAGCGGCGCGCGAACGCGCGCGCGCTCACTTCGCTTCGAGCGCCGACTTCACCGCCGTCGCGAGCTTGTCGCCGCGCAGGTTGGTGCCGACGACCTTGCCGTCGCGACCGAGCAACACCGTGAACGGGATGCTCTGCACGTCGTAGATCTGCGCCACCTCGGCCTGCCAGTACTTGCCGTCGTAGACGTGGCGCCAGCTCATGCCGCGCTCCTCGATCGTCTTCTCGAGCTTGGCGCGGTCGGTGTCGCGATCGAGCGAGATGCCGAGGATCTCGAAGCCCTGGTCGTGGTACTGCTTGTAGGCATCGAGCACGTGCGGCAGCTCGGCCATGCACGGGCCACACCACGTCGCCCAGAAGTCGATCAGCACGACCTTGCCCTTGTAGTCCGCGGGGCCGACGTCCTTGCCCTGCATGTCCTTCACCGTGAAGGCGACCGGGTCGCTGCCGACGGCCATCGTCGCCGCGGCGAGCTTGCCGGCGGCGAGCTTGCCCGACTTCGTCTGCGGGAACGCCTTGACCACCTCGCCCAGCGCGGCGGCATAGGCGGCCGTGTCCTTGCGGTTCTGGTAGCGCACCAGGTTCGCCTTGCCCATCAGGATCGTCGCCTTGTCGTCGTCGGTCTTCGCCATCGCCTCGGTGTCGGCGAGCACCTTCGCGGCGCGCTCTTCGTCCTTGAGGCTCAGCTTGAGTGCCGTCACCAGCTCCATGCGTTCGTCGATCGACTTGCGCATCGCCAACTGATCGAGCAGGCGGGTCTTCTGGTCGTCGAGCCCGAGCGTGCCGGCCGCACCCACTGCCGACACGGCGGCGCGGATGTCGCCCTTGGTCGCGTCGTACTTGGCCAACGCAGCCTTCGCCGCGTCGGCGTGCGCCTTGTCGCGGGAGCCGATCATCGCCAGCTCACCGATCGCCTGGTTCGCTTCCGTCGCGCTGCCGAACTCCTTCAGGAACGCTTCGAGGTCGGCGACCCGCGCGGTCATCGCCGTCGCGCGACCGGCAGTGTCGCCGCGCTGCAGCCCCTTCATGCGCTCGGCCTGCTTGTCCGCCAGCTCCTTCCAGCGGTCGGTCGACGGCGACTTCGCGGCGACCTTGGCCGCCGCATCATTCGGAACCTGGGCGGCGACGGCGCCGCACAACGAGGACAGCAGGATGAGGACCTGGATCGAGCGCATGACGTTTCCTTCGGGTCGGGAGCGGTGACGGGGAACTGCAAGCGAACCGCGCAGGCGGTTCGCGCAGTGGTCAGCGCTTGCTCTCGCCGAGCGCCTTGGCCACCGCGTACCGCAACACCGGCTCGCAGGAGGCGCCCATCATGACCGCCGAGATCCTGCCGTCGCGCCCCACGAGCACGACGGTGGGAATGCTGCTGATTTGGTACGTCTTGAAGTCCTGCTCGGTGCCGAGCACGAACGGGTAGGAGATGCCCGTGTTCTTGCGGAACGCCGCGACGTGTTCGCGATAGTGCTGCTCGTCCAGGCCCTGCAGCGCCGTGCCGCCGGTGCGCAGCTGCTTGCGATCGGCCGGCAGGTAGCCGTTCGGGTAGGAGCGCGTCAGGCCGATCACTTCGAGCCCGGCGGCGCGGTTGGCACCATGCAGCTCGTCCAGCGTCCCCATGATCGTCCGGCACGGCGGGCACCACGACGCCCAGAAGTCGATCAGCACGACCTTGCCGCGCATCGACATCAGCGACCGCGGTTCGGCACCGAACCAGTTCCGGCTGTTGATGACCGGCGCGGGCTTGCCGATCAGCTCGCGCCGCATCGCGATGGCCTTCTTCTCCTTGGCATCGGCGTCGGCACCCGCGAGCTCGTAGCAGCGGATCGCCTGCTCCCGCTCGCCGTCCGCCGCCGCCACGTCGCCGAGCGTCAGCAGCAGCTTCGTCTTCGCTGCCCCCTTCGCCCCGACCAGGGCCCGCTCGAGCTGGCGCTTCGCCTCGGCACCGTCGCCACCGGCGAGCAGGGCCATCGGCAGCGAGGTCCCGGCGACGGTGGCCGCGCGTTCATCGCCGGCGAAGTTGGCCATGAAGAAGCGGCCCGCCGCGATGGCCGCGCGCGGCTGTGCATAGTCGCGCGCCAACACCGGCAGCGCATCCCGCAGCAGGGCCGCATCGGACTGCACGTCGAGCCGCGACCATTCCGCGCTCGCGAACGCCTGCTGGAACGCCTGCTGCGGCTTGCTGGCCAGCTTCGTCAACTCCTGCAGCCGGGCGCTCAGTTGCCGGAACAGCTCGGAGTCACGCGGCGCGTCCTTCAGGTCCTTGGCCACCGCGTCGACGCGCGCCAGGGCGCCCGACCACTCCAAGTACAGCGCGCGCACCTGCACCAGCCCCTTGGTTGGGGCGGCAGAAGTCTGCGCTGGCGCGCTGGCGTACAAGGCCAGCACGGCAAGGGTGGTGACGCGGCGGAGCATGATTGACGGCGCCGACGCGCAAGGCGTCGGTCGGGCGAGCGGCGCAAGGTAGCGCACGATTCGCGGACCGTCGACCGCCTCACCGGCGTCCTTTGGCGATCTGCGGCGCCCGCGAACGCGGTCAGCCGCAATCCGCCGATGCGGCCGGGCTCTCGCTCACTTGCCGTGCGCCGGCGCGCCGAGCAGCTTCTTCACCGCGAACTGCAGCAGGCCCTCGCTGCCCGCACCGACCGTGATCAGCGCGATGTTGCCGTCCGGGCCGACCACCGCGAGCGTCGGGATGCCGGGCACGTGGTAGTCCTTGAAGTTCTGTTCGACGCCGACGACGAACGGGTAGTCGATGCCGGTGTTCTTCTTGAAGGTCGTCACGTGCTCACCGAAGTTCGCTTCGGTCAGGCCCTTCACGCTCTCGCCACCGGTGAGCATCTGCTCCTTGTTCGCCGGCATGTAGCCATTGGCGTAGAAGCGCGTGACGCCGATCACCTCGAGGCCGTCCTTGTGGTGCGCGTTGTACATCTCGTTCAGCGCCGGCATCACGCGGCGGCACGGGCCGCACCAGGTGGCCCAGAAGTCGACCAGCACGACCTTGCCCTTCATCGCCGACAGCGGCTTCGCTTCGCCACCGAACCAGGTCTTGCTGTCGATGTCCGGCGCCGGCTTGCCGATCAGCTCCTTGCGCAGCGTCACGTAGCGCTTGGTGTTCTCGTCGCCGATCGCGTCGGCTTCCCCGTACTTCTTCGCGGCACCGGCCGCATCACCCGACGCGGCGATGATGTCGCCCAGCGTCAGCAGCATGCGCGCCTTGCTGCCACCTTCGGCCGACGCGATGCCTTCCTCGAGCGCCTTGGTCGCCTCGGCGACATCGCCCAGCGCGAGGTACGCCATCGGCAGCGCGTTGGAACGGATGCTGGTCGCCATCGGCTCCTTGCCGAAGGCCTCCAGGAAGTGCTTGCCGGCGGCGACCGCTTCCTTCGGCGCGTGCGAATCCATCGCGATCGGCAGCAGGCCGTCCTGCAGCAGCTTCGCATCCTTCGTCACGTCGAACGCCTTCCAGTCGGCAGCCTTG
>CAMAUH010000206.1 GCA_945861365.1 Candidatus Kuenenia stuttgartensis | reverse complement strand
GTCGCGCGACCACGACGACGTGCGCCGTTATGCCGAAGCCGCGCGAGCCGGCGTGCGCCGCGCCCGCGATGCCGGCGCGCGCGCGATCCTGCTGCTGGTGCAGCAACCGCCGAGCGGACCGTCGTTCGGCCATGCCGCGACGATCGCGGCCCTCGGTGGCCTCGGCGGCCTGTGGGAACCGCTGGAAGCGCGCGAAGCGCTCGGCGCCGACGCGGTCGAGCCGGTGGCCACACTCGGCATCGGCGGCCTCGGCGAGCCGTTCCCGGCTGCTTCGGCCGCGTGGGTCGAAGCCGCCGAAGCGGGCCTGCGCCTCGCGCGCGACCTGTGCGGCACCGAGCCCGAACGCATGGCCCCGCCGCGGTTCGCCGACTACGTGACCGCCGCGTTCCGCGGCAGCAAGGTCAAGGTGTCGGTGCAGAAGGACGCGAAGAAGCTGGCGAAGGAGTACCCGCTGCTGCACGCCGTCGCGCGCGCGTCGCTCGAAGTGCCGCGGCACCGGCCGTGCGTGGTGCGGCTCGAGTACACGCCGAAGGGCAAGGTCGAACGCACGCTGCTGTTCGCCGGCAAGGGCCTGACCTACGACACCGGCGGCGCCGACCTGAAGACCGACGGCCACATGGCCGGCATGAGCCGCGACAAGGGCGGCGCTGCGGCGGTCGCTGGCCTGTTCCTCGCCGCGGCGAAGCTCGGCCTGCGCGGCGTCAAGCTGGTCGCCGAACTCGGCGTCGTGCGCAACAGCATCGGCAGCGATGCCTTCGTCGCCGACGAGATCATCAAGAGCCACGCCGGCTGCCGCGTGCGCATCGGCAACACCGACGCCGAAGGCCGCCTCGTGCTCGCCGACCTGCTGAGCCACCTGCGCCTCGATGCCGCGCGCGCCGAGTTGCCGCACCTGTTCACGGTGGCGACGCTGACCGGCCACGCCGGCCGCGCCTACGGGCCGTACAACATCGCGCTCGACAACGGCCCGGCGCGCGCGACCGCGACGGCGGAATCGCTGATGCGCGCGGGCGATCTGCTCGGCGATCCGTTCGAGGTGTCGCGCCTGCGCCGCGAGGACTTCGACTTCGTGCAGCCGCGCAGCAAGGCCGACGACGTGCTGTCGTGCAACAACGCGCCGAGCTCGGCGACGTCGCGCGGCCACCAGTTCCCGATGGCGTTCCTGTGCCTCGCCAGCGGCCTCGACAAGCACGGCAACGACAGCGCGCTGCCGCTGCCGTTCACGCACGTCGACATCGGCGGCAGCGGCGCCGAGGGCGGCGATTGGCAGCACGGGCGGCCCAGCGGGCGGCCGCTGGTGGCGATGCTGGCGACGCTGTGCGGACTGGCACCACCGCTGGCGGAGTGAACGCGAAGCCGGATTCCGGCTTCGCTCGCTGACGGCGCGCGCACGTCGCCTAGCCTCGCGCCGTGCAAGACCTCGCCGCGGCGTCCGTCATCGCCGCAACGCGGCAGTGGATCGAGAACGTGGTGATGGGCCTCGGCCTGTGCCCATTCGTGCGGCCGTTCTTCGCCACCGGCCAGATCCGCTACCACGTCAGCGAAGCGGTCGCCACCGAACCGCTGCTGCACGATCTGGCGCAGGAACTGCTAGCGCTCGCCGCGGCCGAGCCCGCAGTTTGCGAGACGACGCTGCTGATCCACCCGCACGTGCTCGGCGCGTTCCCCGACTACAACGAGTTCCTCGACGACGCCGACGCGCTGCTCGAGCAGCTCGAGCTGCAGGAGGTGATCCAGGTGGTCAGCTTCCATCCGCATTACCAATTCGCCGGCACGACCCCGGAACAGATCGACAACTTCACCAACCGCTCGCCGTTCCCGATGCTGCATCTGTTGCGGCAAGCGAGCGTCGACCAGGCGCGCGCCACCTACCGCGACATCGAGGGCATTCCCGACCGCAACATCGCGACGCTGCAGAACCTGAGCCCCGCGGCAAAGCAGCGGCTGCGGGGTTTCCGCTTCTGAAGGGCGCGGCGCGCCGGAACGCAGTGCAGCCGGGGTGCCGGCGCGGCCGATGACACCGCCGCGTCCCCCGCATGCCGGCCCCCGCTCCCACCGCCTTCCATCGAGGCCAGCGCCGCACCCTGCTGGTGTTCGCGCTGCTGCTTGCCAGCTTCCTGCTGTACGCGCCGTCGCTCGGCAGCGACTTCGTGTGGGACGACCGCGATGCGGCGACGGCGTTCGGCACCGCGCGCAATCCGCTGGTCGCCGAACTGCGGCCGCTCGCCGACTACCTGACCGGCAACTGGTGGCCGCAGCGCAACCCGAGTGCGGAGACCTACCGGCCGCTGACGACGTGGCTGTTCGCGTTGCGCCACGCACTGTGCGGCGACCACGCGATGGTCGCGCACCTGCTGTCGGTGCTGCTGCACACGCTCGGCATCGGCCTCGTGTTCCGCCTGCTGCGCGAACTCGGCGCCGGCTTCGCTGCCGCGTGGCTCGGCGCCGCGGTGTTCGGCGCGCACGCGCTGCACGGCGAGGCGGTGCTGACGATCGTCGGCCAGGCCGAACTGCTCGCCCTGGTGTTCGGCCTGCTCGGCACCTTGGCCGCGCTGCGGGCCCTGCGCAGCACACGCCCGGCACCGTGGTGGGGCGCGACGACGCTCGCGTTCACGGCGGCCTGCTTCAGCAAGGAGAGTGCGGTCGGCTGGACCGTCATCGCACCGCTGTGCGTGTTCGCGGCCCAACGCACCCACCGCCGCACGACGTCGCGCGCGGGCTGGCTCGGCCTCGGCGCCGCCGTGGCACTGCCCGCGACGCTGTTCCTGCTGCTGCGTGCGCGCATGCTGGCGACGTTGCCGCGCGACGAACTCGGCTACGCGTTCCTCGACAACCCGCTCGCGCACGTCGACACGTTCGCGCGGGTCGCCAGCGGGCTCGTCGCGTGGGGCCACGGTCTGCTGCTGACGCTGGCGCCGCTCCGGCTGGCGATCGAGTACGGCCCCGGCCAACTGCCGATCGTCACGCGCGCCGACGAGCCGTGGTGCCTGGCCGCCGCCGCCGCCAGCATCGCCGTCGCCGCCTTCACGTGGCAGGCGCTGCAGATCCGCAGGGCCCCGCTGCGGGCGCTCGCCGCCGCACTGTTCGTCACGTTCACGCTGCCGATCAGCAACGTGTTCGCGCTGGTGTTCATGCGCTTCGCGGAACGTGCGTACCTGACGCCGACGCTGGCCGCGGCGCTGTTCGCGGCGTGGGCGCTGCAGCGCGCCCGCACGCCGACCGCGCGCCGCACCACGTGGGCCATCGCCGGCGCGTGGCTGCTGCTGTCGGCCGGCCTCAGCTGCCAGCGCATCTTCGTGTGGCGCGACGACCGCACGATCATCGAACACGGGGTCACGGAGTCGCCGGGCAGCCTGCGCATGCAGCTGTGCGCCGGTGCCTTGGCCAACCGCGATGGCGATGCGGTGCGCGCGCGCCATCACTTCGAACGGGCCGCGGCGATCGATCCAGCCTCGCCACAGGCCTGGTGCGAACTGGCGAACCTCGACCTGCGCGCCGGCAACCGCGATGGCGCGGCGCAGGCCCTCGCGAAGGCGAACGCCGGCCGGCCGCGCGAGGTCGCGCGCCATCGCGCCGAGATCGACGCCATCGCCGCGCGCCTCGCAGCCGCTGCACCGCGCTGAGGCAGGCGGTTGGTGTTGCCGACTGGGCCGCTTACCGTGCCGGGATGAACGTGCAGCTGCCACCCGATCTCGAAGCCCTGGTGCAGAGCAAGGTCGACAGTGGGCTCTTCAGCAATCGAGGCGAGGTCGTCAGGGAAGCGTTGCGT
The DNA here is from genome assembly GCA_945861365.1 of Candidatus Kuenenia stuttgartensis. Lineage (GTDB taxonomy): Bacteria > Planctomycetota > UBA1135 > UBA1135 > UBA2386 > UBA2386. The sequence goes on along the minus strand of CAMAUH010000206.1, from coordinate 3,734 downwards.
CTGCTGGCGGAACAGGACCGGCTGCGCTCCCGTCACCTTGCGCACCTTCGCCGCAGCGTGGCCAAGGGCCTCGCGGAAGCGAATCGCGGCGAACTGTTGGACGGGAGCGAAGTGAAGCGGGCGATGCAGGCCTGGGTGCGCAATCAGGCTCGTCCTTCGTGAAGCGGAGGAAGGGCATCTACTGGGTGACGCCGAACGCCAGGGATGGCTACCTGCACATCCTGGGGTACGTCGCGGAGAAGTTCGGACCGAAAGTCTGTGAGCAGGTGCGGTCGCGCATCGATGCGGCACTGGAACGCATCGCAGCAAGCCCCCGACTGGGGCGTCGGCGCCCCGACATCGTCAGCAACCCCGAGGTCCGCTTCTGGTCGGTTCGCCCGTCGCTGATCGGTTACCGCATCCGCGAAGGGCACGTCGAGATCCTCATGATCGAACGCGGCGAACGCGACCTTGCCATGCTGCTCGGCCGACGACGCTCGTCGTCCTGACGCGCCGGAGCAAAGTCGTTGCCCGACTGATCCGACCGCAGTGCCGCTCCGTTGCACCGGCAAAGGAGTCGCCATGAGCAACCGCCGCACCGCCCTCGAGATCGAAGAAGCCCGCAGTGACACCACCCCGATGATCGACGTGGTGTTCCTGATGATCGTGTTCTTCGTCTGCATCGACTTCCGCGTGCTGGAAGCGAAGCTGCCGGCTTACTTGCCGAAGGACCAGGGCGCTGGCACGCAGGTCGTCGTGCCGCAGGAACAGCTGGTCGTGCGCGTCACCGTCACCGAACCGGGCACGGTCGCGTTCGCAAACGGCCAGTCCGCCGATTCGCTCGATGCCGGCACCGGCCGCCCCGCGCGCTACGCCCTGCGCGGCCATCGCGTCGCTTGGCAGGTGGGACCGAACCACTTCACCGACCTCGGCGCGGCACAGCGCGAACTGCTGCGCCTCGCCGCCGACGCGTCGCTGCTGGTGCCGGATACGGCGACCGGCGGCAAGAAGCGCATGCGCTGCGTCGTCGAGGGCACGCCCGACACGCGCTACGACGACATCGCCAGGGCCGCCGATGCGGTGCGCGCCGCCGGCTTCGACGACCTGTGCTTCGGCATGGCGCCGGCGCGGCGCGGCTGATCGTTCAACGCGGCGCGACCGCGGGCACGTCGCGCGGGGCGACCCCGAGGATGCGGCGGCCCCACAGTCGGAATGCCGCATCGCGCTGGGTGCGGGGATCGTGGATCTGCCGCCAGGTCTCGGCATCCGCGACGACCGAACCCCGCGGGCCTGGCTCGATCATGCCCTCGCACAACGTCACGGCGGGCGTGAACGCGGCCAGCCACCCGACGACCCCGCCGGCGACCCGCGCGCGGTCGGAGAACATGCTCGAGACCGCGGCACCGGTGCTGGCCACCCAGTCCCACGGCTCGAACACCAGGCCCGCCAGGCCCTGCGCCGTCCACGCGTACCACGGCAGGTCGAAGTCCGGCTGCAGCATGCCGCGTTCGGTCCGCGTCTCGACGTAGAGGGGCAGTGTGCTGCCATCCGGCCCGGTCACTTCGACCGGCCAGCGCACGACCAGCAGGTTGGTGCCGCACGCGGCGAGTGGCGCGAGCAGCAGGGCCAGCACCACGCGTCGCATGCGCACGTTCAGCCCTGCAGCGCCGCGCGCAGCCGCGGCAGCATCAGCTCGATGTCGCGCACCGACACGGCGCCGACCGACAGCCGGAACCAGCCCGACTCCTCGCGCAGGCCGAACGCCTGGAACGGCACGACCGCCATGCCGGCCTGCTCGAGCAGATGGCGGCGGATCGCTTCGTTGCTGGCGAAGCGCTTGCCGATCAGGTCGAAGCGCACCGACAGGTAGATCGCCCCCTGCGGTGCGATGACGTCGACCGGCAGGCCATCGCGCGCGAGCGCGCGGCAGCCTTCGTACAGCAGGTCGAGACGCTGCTGCAGCTGTGCGCTGAACGTGCGCTGCCAGGCATGGCGCGCTTCGCCCGCGTCGAGCCACTTCGCGGTCGCCACCTGTTCGGCGCGCGGCGCCCACGCGCCGACGTGGCCGAGGAAGTCGCGCATGCGCGCGATCAGCGGCGGCGACGCCACCGCCCAACCGACGCGCATGCCGGTCGCCGCGAACGACTTCGAGATCGCGTCGAGCAGGATCACGTACGGCGCCGACTCCGGCACCAGTTCGACCGGCGTGCAGTGCTTCGCGCTGCCGAACGTCAGCGACCAGTAGACCTGGTCGTACAGCAGGAACAGCGCCTTCTGGCCGGTCTGCTGGCGACGCTTGTTCTCGTCGACGACGGCCTGCGTCAGCTCGGCGAGCTGCTGCGGCGCGATGACCGTGCCGGTCGGATTCTGCGGCGAGTTGACGACCAGCAGCCGCGCGTCGCGCAGGTGCGGCCGCACGTCGGCAGCAGTCGGATGGAAGCCGTGCTCGCGCGAAACCGGCACCACGATGGGCCGCGCCGCGAACAGGTGCACGTAGTGGTTGTTGTTCCACGACGGCACCGGGTAGATCACCGCGTCACCCGGATCGAGCACGGTGCCGTAGGCGCCGTACAGGATCGGCCGCGCACCGCTGGCGATCAGCACCGACTCGACCGGATAGCGCAGGCCGAGTTCCTGCTCGTAGTAGCGCGCCACCGCCTGCCGCAGTTCCAGCACGCCGTCCGACGGCGGGTAGTTGGTGTGGCCAGCGCGCAGCGCCGCTTCGGTGTCGGTGATCAGCTGGCCCGGCGGCGCGAACTGCAGCGGATCGAAGTCGCCGACGGTCAGGTTGCAGACCTCGCGGCCGCCGGCCTTCAGCGCGCGGACCTCGGCGGCGATCTTCAGGATCTCCGAGCCCTGCAGGCCGCGCGCCATCGCCGAATGCGACGCGTCCGCAGCAGCGGCCTCGAGGAAGAACGGGCGGCTGTCGACCGGCTGGTGACCGGCGGGACGCACGGGCTCGGGCTTGGCGGCGTTCACTTGGCGGCCTCGGCGCGTTGCAGCCACTGCATGAACACCGGCTCGTTGCCGGCCGCGGCGACGATCTCCTCGCGCCGCGCCTGCCACATGCCGTCGAGACCACACGCGCGCAGCGGCCGCACCGCGAGCCGCGCGAACGCGCTGTTCGGCGGCGACTGGCGGAACAGTTCCGCGACCATGCGCGCATGTTCCTTCGGCACCGGCGAGCCGAGCTGGTGCAGCACCGCCAGCGACGACGCGAACAACCAGAAGCCGGGCTGCCAGCGCGTCTCCGACAGCGCGGTCGCCTGCAGCCACTGCGTGATGTAGCGCTCGCCGTAGAGCCGTTCCTTCGGCATGCCGCCCGCCTGGGTGACGACCAGCGCCGCGTGCTGGCCGAGGCCATCGGCGTAGCGGGCCCAGAAGCCCTCGTCGCCGACCGGCGGCTTGTGGCCCGCGGGCCCACCGAACACCGGCCACAGCTCCGCCATCAGCTGCAGCAGCATGCGGCCGAGCTCCGGCATGGTGCCTTCGGTCGCGGCGTGGCCGATGCGCTGCTTCGAAGCGCAGTCGTAGACCCACAGGTCGATGCGGCGCTTCTCGCCTTCCACGCGCAGCACGCCGGTGACCAGGATCGACGAAGCGCGCTCGTTCTCCGGCACCTGGCCGACCAGCTGCTCCTCGGGCCACGGCCGGCCCATGATCGCCCAGCCACCCTGTTCGGCCATCGGCAGCACCGCGGTGCCGCGATGCGGCGTCGACAGCCACGCGTGCTCGGCCAGGAACAACGGCAGGCT
>CAMAUH010000205.1 GCA_945861365.1 Candidatus Kuenenia stuttgartensis | reverse complement strand
CGACTTCGCCATCGCCACGCCGCCGATCCTGCGCAACACAGCCGCGCAGGGCAGCGTGCGCATCTTCTCCGCGGCCACCCGCGCGGTGCTGCACACGCTGCGCAACGACGTCGCCGGCGTCTGGTTCGGCGCCTGCATCACCAACGCCGGCGACACCGACGGCGACGGCACGGCCGACCTGCTGGTCGGCGGCAACTTCGGCGGCGCGCCGGGCCTCGTGCGCCTCTACTCCGGCCGCAGCGGCGCTGCACTGCAGACCTGGGCCGATCCATCGCCGACCAGCGGCTTCGGCTGCCGCGTCAGCGGCCTGCCAGACGTCGACGGCGACGGCCACCGCGACGTGCTGATCGCCGCGGTGCGCCAGGATGGCAAGGGCGACCGCGACCAGGTGTTCGTGTTCTCGGGCCACGGCGGCCGCCAACTGGCGGTGATGCATGGCAACCAGCCCGGCGCGGGCTTCGGCTCGGTGGTGCTGCCCTACGCGAGCAACCGCGGCCAGCTCGCCTTGCTGGTCGGCGTGCCGTTCGGCCAACCAGGCACCGGCGGCGCGTTCGAGTTCCTGGCGACATCGGGCCAGCGCATCTCGTCGCTGGCCGGACCCGGCGCGCAGGCGGGCTTCGGCTCGGTCGGCGCTGCGCTGCCGGACAGCGATGGCGACGGCTGGCCAGAACTGCTCGCGGTCTGCCAGCACCAGAACGGCGCTGCGGTGATCCGCATCCCTTCCGCGCAGCTGCCGCTGGGATGGCTGCGCCGGTGACTTCGCTGCCGCGGCCAACCAGGAATCCCGCAATTCCGGCGATCCGGTTGGCCAATGCCGCCGCGAACATCGCCTGATGGACTGCACATGCGCATGAACACGTTCTCCGTCGGGGCCACCGCCCTGCTCCTCGCCGCTGCCGCGGCCCCTGCCCAGTGGCAACAGCTGACGCCCGCGACGTCGCCGTCGGCGCGCAGCGGCGCTGGCATGACGTTCAACTCGATCAGCGGCAACGTGCTGCTGTTCGGCGGCTTCGTCGGCTTCTCGGCCAGCAACGAGACCTGGAGCTACAACGGCTCGACGTGGTCGCAGCTGGCGCCGACCACCTCGCCGACCGCGAAGGCCGGCGTCGAACTGGTCTGCGACACCGGCAGCGGCGTCGTCGTGATGTACGGCGGCGTCAACACGAGCCCGTTCGGCGGCGCCTCCGTCGACCAGACGTGGGAATGGAACGGCACGTCGTGGACGCAGGTGTTCCCGACCACGACGCCGGGCGGCCTCGGCAACTACGGCGCCAGCTATGACCTCGCGCGCAGCCGCGTCGTCGTCTACGGCGGCACCGCCAACAGCTTCTTCCCGATCGCCGAGAGCGGCACCTGGGAGTGGAACGGCACCAACTGGTCGCTGATCACGACGGTCGGCACGCCGGGCCCGCTCGAGCGCCCGGCGATGTGCTACCACGCCGGCCTCGGCCGCACGGTGTTGTTCGGCGGCATCGACCCGCAGACCGGCGGCGTCGACACGACGTGGCTGTACGACGGCACCAACTGGACCGCGGCGACCGTCGTCGGCCCGAAGCCGACCGCACGCACCGGCGCCAAGATGGTCTACGACAGCACGCGCAACGTCTGCGTGATGACGGGCGGTGCCGACCCGAACACCGGGGCCCCCATCGTCGAGACGTGGGAGTTCGACGGCACGCGCTGGAGCCAGGCGGCCAACGCGCCGACCGGCCGCTACGACGCCGGCCTCGCCTACCTGCCGGGCAGCCGGCGCACGCTGCAGTTCGGCGGTATCAACCCAGTGACCTTCACGACGCTGGCGGACACGTGGGACTACTCGCGTGCGGCCGTGATCGGCACCGGCTGCGCCGGCTCGAACGGCGTGCCCGAACTGGCGGCAACCGCCGGCCCGCGCCTCGGCCAGAACTACACGATCACGCTGAGCAACCTGAACCCGGTGCTGCCGATCGCGGTGATGGTGCTGAGCCTCACCACGATCCCGGCCACGCCGCTCGCCGGCATCGGCATGCCCGGCTGCACGGCCTACATCAGCCCCGACTTGCTGCTCACCGTGAGCGCCACCGCGGGCACCTCGAGCAACGCGCTGGGGATCCCGAACACGACGAGCCTGGTCGGCGTGTCGCTGTTCGCGCAGGGCCTGTCGCTCGACACCGTCAACGCGGCGGGCCTGACGGCCTCGAACGCGCTCGACGGCATGATCAACCCGTGATCGGCAACGCCACCGCCCCGGCGGTGGCCAGCGCAGCATCGAGCGAGTCCGCCGCATGAACCACCGCCTCCGCGTCCCGTTCGGTCTCGCCTGCGCACTCGCACTGCCGCCGCTGCTGCCCGCGCAATGGGGACCGGTGACGACGAGTGCGGCCCCGGCGCCGAGTTCGCTGCCGCTGCTCGCGTACGACGTCACCAACGCGCGCACGCTGCTGTTCGGCGGCAACGGCACCAACGAGTTGTGGAGCTTCGCCGCCGGCACGTGGACGCAGCTGACGCCCGCGGTGCTGCCGCCCGCGCGCCTGCGCGCCAACCTGGCGACCGACCCGGCGACGGGGCAGATCGTGCTGTACGGCGGCATCGGCAACAGCCAGTTCGCCCTCGACGACACGTGGCAATGGGACGGGACGGCGTGGCAGCAGCTGACCCCGGCGAACACGCCGGGCGGCTTCGCGCGCCACTCGATGGCGTACGACCTCACACGCCAGACCATCGTGCTGTTCGGCGGACGCAACAACCTGTGGATCCCGAACCAGTGCTCGGGCCAGACGTGGGAGTTCGCGGCGGGCAACTGGACGCCGGTGACGCCGACGCAATCGCCCGCGGGACGCATCGACGCGATGATGTCGCACCATCCGGGCCTCAACACCGTGCTGCTGTTCGGCGGCCAGGATGCCAGCGGCGCTGCCAGCGACGAGACGTGGAGCTACGACGGCACCACCTGGACCCAGCTGAACCAGACCGGGCCGCGCCCGGCAGCGCGTGTCGGGGCCGGGCTCGTGCCGGTGCTGGGCCGCAACGTCTGCGTGCTGTTCGGCGGCCGCGATCCGTCGACGATGCAGATCTTCAACGACACCTGGGAACACGACGGCGCCAACTGGACGCAGGTCAACAACGTCTACGGCGGCGTCTACCCGCCGCGCGCCGAGTTCGGCATCACGCACGACTTCCAGCGCAACCGTCTGGTGCTGTTCGGCGGCGTGCTGGCCAACAACTCGCTGCGCGACGACACCTGGGAGTTCGGCGCGCAGTTCCTGCCGTTCGGCACCGGCTGCACCGGCAGCGCCGGCGTGCCGTCGCTGGTCGGCGGCGCGCCGCCGATCCTCGGCACCACGACCACCGCGACGATCGGCAACCTGCCGCCGAGCAGCCCGTTCGCGCTGCTGGCCGTGGGCCTCAGCCGCACGCAATGGGCCGGCGGCAACCTGCCGGCGCTGCTGACCAGCATCGGCATGCCCAACTGCCGCACCTACACGAGCGCGGACCTGCTGGCCACGGTGCCAGCCAGCGGCGGCAATGCGCAGTGGAACTGGAGCGTGCCGCTGCAGCCGCAGTTCCTCGGCAGCACGTTCTACCTGCAGGGCGTCGCGTGGGATCCAGGCGCCAACGCGCTCGGCCTCACGGTGTCGAACGCCGCGACGCTGGTGCTCGGCAACTGACCGGCGCGGCGGTCACAACGACTCGAGGAACGCGACCAGATTGCGCTTGTCGGCCTCGGTCAGCTCCAACGGCTTGATCGCGGGATCGAGGTTGCCGTGCGCATTGCCGCCGCGCGCGTAGAACTCGACCACGTCGGCGAGCGTGCGCAGGCTGCCGTCGTGCATGTACGGCGACGACAGCTTGATGGCGCGCAGCGTCGGCGTCTTGAAGCGGCCGCGATCGGCGGGATCGCCAGTGACGGCGCTGCGGCCCGGCAACGCTTCGCCACCGACCACGCCGACACCGGTGGCATGGAAGCGGTCGTCGGTGAACAGCGGCGCCGAGTGGCAGCGCCAGCACGCCCCCTTGCTCTCGAACACCCACAAGCCCGCGCGCTGCTCGACCGTCAGCGCCGACGGATCGCCCTTGTGCAGGCGATCGACCGGAGCATCGGCGACCACGATGCCGCGCACGAACGTCGCCAACGCCGCGGCGAGATTGCGCTCGGTGATGCCGTCGGCGAACACGGCGGCGAACGCGGCCGCGTAGTCGCGGTCGCCACGCAGCGCCGTCAGGGCGTTCGGCACCGTGTGGCCCATCTCGTCGGGATCGGCGATCGGCTGCAGCACGAAGGCCTCCAGCGTCGGCGTGCGGCCGTCCCAGCGCATCGTCGTGCCGTAGCCGCGGTTGATCAGGGCCGGGGCATGGGTCTTCGCGCGCCGACCCTGCACACCCTGCGGCCGCGGTTCGGGGCTGGCGAACGCATGCTCGGGCAGATGGCAGCTCTGGCAGCTGACGGTGCGGTCGACGCTGAGGATCGGGTCGGCGAACAGGCGCTGGCCGAGTGCGAACATCGCCGCCGTCGGCGCCGTCGTGGGTGATTCGGGCATCGCCGGCAAGCCACGCGGCGGCTTGGTGAGCAGTTCGAAGGCCGGCACCGGCGGCTGGGCCGCGACCGCGGCAGCGAAGCACGACAACACGAAGGCGACGATGCGCATGCGCGGCACGTTACGCCATCGGGTCGGAGATCGGGCTCCCGTGACCCGCGGGGCCGCGCATGCGACCACCCGGGCCGCCGGCCCACCTGCCTCGATGGAGCACGACGTCCTGTGGACTCGTGCGCCCGACGTCGACGCGCTGGGACGCTGCGACCACACCAGCCGGCATCAGGCCCGGCGCAGGATGCAGTGCACTTCGGTGACGAACAGTTCGCGCACGCCGGGCAGCCACACCAGCGGCCGCAGCCCCATCACCGGGCACATGTGCAGCATCTCGGCCACCAGCCCGGAGCGGCGCAGCAGCTTCTGGAAGCGGCGCACGGTCATCTGGTTGAAGCCGAGGTCGCGGTAGTGCGTGATCACCGCGGGATCGAGGTCGTCGCGCTTCAGGTAATGGCGCGCCGCGACCACCGTGCGTTCGGGGAACAGCACGTGCGTCCACGGGGCTGGAAAGATCTCCCACAGGTGCACGCCGTGCGGGTGGTACCACAGCGGCCCGAAGCTGACGTAGGCGCGGCCGTCCGGCTTCAGCATGCGGCACCATTCCCGCAGCACCTGCTCCGGATTCATGATGTGCTCGAAGACGTCCCAGCACATCAGCAGGTCGATGCTGGCGTCGTCGACCGGCGTGCGATCGTGCGAGCCCATGCGCACCTCGACCGGCAGATGGCCATCGGCGTTGGCGTGCTGCAGGTAGGCCTGCGCCAGCCGCAACTGCGACTCGGCGACGTCGACGCCGATCACCTTGCCGGCCCCCTGCTCCGCGTAGTAGACGACCGAACCGCCGTGGCTGCAGCCGAAGTCGAGCACCGTCTTGCCGCGGAAATCGATCGGCGCGAACTTCGCGAGGAAGTGGCGCGTCTCGTCGCGGCGCCACTGCGCGTAGCGCACGCCGGCCGCGGCATCGTTCCAATCGTGGGCGAGCCAGCCGCCGGCATCCGACGCACGGCGCCGCCAACCGAACAGGCCGTTGTAGGCGAGCAGCAGGCTGATACCGAACGTCTTCTGCATGGGGGTTGCCGCCAACGGGGCGGGGAATCTACGTGGCGCCTGCATCGGCGCAACGAGGCTCACGGATCGAGGCGCTCGGGCCGGACCAGCGCGAAGCCGAAGGGCACCACGATCGCCATGCCCAGCATCGTCACCTGGTGCGGTGCAACGAGATGGCGCGACGCGGTGTACACCACGTAGCCGAGCGGCGCGGTCCATGTCACCGCCCGCGCGAAGCGCGCCAGGAAGTCGCGTTCGCCGCACGCCAGCGCCAGCGGCGCCCACCAGACGTGGTACCACGGCCCGAAGATGCCGAGGCTGCACGCGGCGACCGCGAGGGTCACCGCCGCACCTTGCACCATCACGATCGGCTGTGGCCTTCGCCACAGGCGCACGGCGGCGATCGCGGCGGCCAGCAGCACCGCAGCACGCCCGAGCGCCTGCGCCGTGGTGAGCTCGACCAGCCCGAGCGACGAGGCGGCCCATACGAAGCTGGCCCCGGTCACGGCGGACTGGCGATCGAGGAACGCAAGCGCCGCCGGATCGCGGAAGAACTGCAGTGCCAGGCCCGCCGTCAGCAGCAGCACCGCGACCGCACCGAGGCCGAACGCAGCGAGCCGCCGCTGCCGCAGGCACCAGACGAGCCACAGCGGCCCGATCGCCGCGGGCACCAGCTTGGCCAGCACCGCGACGCCGAGCGCCAGCGTGCCGGCGGCTATGCGCGCGGCCAGCAGCCAGCGCACCGCGAGCAGCAGCGGCACCAGCATCAGCGCCTCGTTGTGCGCCTGGGCCACGCATTCGTTCAGCAGCAGCGGACTCCACAGCACCGCGACGTAGGCGACATCCTGCTGCCCGGGCCGCAGCAACGCGGCGATGTCGCGCACAGCGCCGGCCGCGAGCAAAAGGCCGCCCGCGAACAGCAGCTTGAACAGCAGCACCGCGGCGATCAGTTCGGCCCGCGGCGACAAGCCGGGCAGCTGGTGCGCGAGCCAGGCCACGGCCCCCTGCACTTCGGCGACGACCGGCCCGTACGGCAGCGGGAACGCCTTCCAGCCGGCATCGCCGAAGCCGAGCATGGGATCCGCGGGGAAGTCGGCGGCGACCTGCAGGTACGGATTGGCGTGGTGCAGCGCCAGCACGCGGCCGCGCAGCACGTAGTCGACGACGTCCGCCGACAGGAACGACGGCACCAACACGGCGACCGCCAACGCCGGCAGCGACAGCCGCAGCAGGCGCGCGGGGCCGGGACTGGCGACGCGCACCCGCGCCATGCCGCGCCACCACGCGAGGCCGCCGAGCCACGCGAAGCCGAGCAGGCATGCGGTTTCGAACGCGGCAAACAGCGCGTGCAGCGAGCCGCCCCAGACCAGGTGATGCCGCAGGCCCGCGAGCACGAGCAGCGCCTGTGCCATGGCGGCGAGCTTCGCGGCGCGCGCCAGCGCCGGATCGTCGCCGTGAGTCGGCATCGCCGTCATCGGGCGGCGTACCAGCGAGGCAGACGAAGCGGCGCCATCCGGACGAAGATGCTGGCGGCACCTGGCGTCGTCAACGTTCGGCAGCGACGTTCCGTGCCCCGGCTCGCTGGCTCCCTTCGGCCTGCGCGCTACATTCCGCGCCCGATGCCGAACGCCCAGTCCATGCGCACTCCTCGCCTCGTCGCCCTGCTCACCCTCGCGGCCGTGATCGCTGCGTGTTCGGCCGCGGGCGAAACCCCGGCCCCCCCGGCCACTCCGACCGCCGTCGCGATCCCGGCGGCGCCCTCGGCACCGAGCGCGCCCTCGGCACCGGCCGCCCCGGCGGCCCCGGCCGCCCCCGCGATCGCGCTGACGCCGGCGCAACCGGCAGCAGGGACCACCGCACCGAAGACGCTGAAGGCGGCGATGAAGGGCATCGAG
>CAMAUH010000204.1 GCA_945861365.1 Candidatus Kuenenia stuttgartensis | reverse complement strand
GCCACATCGACAGCCTGCTGTTCACCGCGGACCTGACCGGCGCGCAACTGCTGGCCGCCGCGCGCCTCGATGAGGTGCTGTGGATCGATCGCTGGTCGGCTCCCGAGAACGACATGAACAACGCCCGCATCCAGGGCGGTGCGAACACGATCGAGACCGCCGGCGGCTACACCGGCAGCGGCATCCGCGGCCACATCTACGAAGGCTGCGAGTTCAACCATCCCGACTTCACGCCGGCGATGACGAACGTGCTCAGCGGCGGGCAAGCGCAGCGGCACGGCCACTGCACCACCGGCATCGTGTTCGGCGACGGCACCAGCAGTGCCAACGCCCGCGGCATGGCGCCGGACGCGGTCGGCTTCTACACGAACTACACCACGGTCACCGCGGGCAACTCCCGCAACATGGTGATCAACACGGTCGTCAACACGCACAACTGCATGTTCACCACCGCGTCGTGGGGCAACGCACAGACCAACCTCTACACCGCCGACTCGGCGGATGCCGACGACATCGTCTTCGACCACCGCATCCCGTGGACGCAGAGCATGTCGAACCTGGGCAACCAGAACGCCCGCCCGCAGGCCTGGGCGAAGAACGTGATCTCGATCGGTGGCGTGCAGCACTTCGACAACAGCAGCGCCGCAGACGACTCGTGGCTCGCCGGCAACGGCTCGATCGGGCCGGCCCAGGACGGCCGCAACAAGCCCGATCTCGCTGCCTACTACGACTCGGTGTGGACGTCGGACCTCAGCTCCGGCACCAACAACGGGGAAGGCACCGCTGCCATCGGTGGCTACAACACCGCCGCGGATCCGGCCGGTCAGTCGACGAGCGGGTTCAGCGGCACGTCGAGCGCGACGCCGATCGTCGCCGGCCACAACGCGCTGGCGATCCAGATGTACACCGACCACATCTTCAACACGGCGCCGCGCGTGCAAGGTGGCACCCGGTTCCAGAACCGGCCGTACGCACAGACGCTGAAGGCCCTGATGATCAGCGGCGCCAGCCTCTACACGCCCACCGCCACCGACAACCGCCGCGAGCACGTCGGCTGGGGCTTCCCGGGCCTGCAGAACCTGTACAACCGCAGCGATCGCTTCACGATCATCCCCGAGGACGCGCCGATCACGCAGGGCGCCACGCACAGCTACCAGATCAACGTGCTGAGCGGTGAGACCACCCTGAAGGTCTGCATGACCTACCTCGATCCCGCCGGCAATCCAGCCTCCGCGATCGATCGCATCAACGACCTGACGCTGCGCGTCATCGCTCCGAACGGCACGACGTCGTACTGGGGTAACGTCGGCCTGGTCGGTGCGGCACAGACCAACAACTCCACGACCGGTGGCTCGGCCAACACCCTCGACACCGTCGAGTGCGTGATGCTGACGAACCCGACCGCCGGCACCTGGACCATCGAAGTCACCGCGCCGGTGATCGCGCAGGACGCCAACCTGGCGACCCCGGCGACCGACGCGACCTACGCACTGGTCGTCAACGGCGGCCGGCGCCTGTTCGGCTCCGGCTGCGCGCGCTACGTGCCGGACACCAGCACCACGGCCTCTGGCGGCGGCAACTACTTCCCCTTCGGCGGCTACGCCCCGGCCACGCTGACCTCACTGTTCGCGACGAACAACGGCGGCTCCATCGGCGGCACCGTCTACTTCAACGTCACGGTCACGAGCCCGCTCTACCTGACCGGCCTCGCACTGAACACGAACACGACGGCGGGCACGCCGATCTTCCTCGATGTCTACCGCACGGCCGCCGGAAGCACGCATGTCGGCAACGAACTCAATCCCGCAGCCTGGACAGCGTTGACCGCCGGTAGCGGCGTGGCCGCTGGCGTCGATGTCGCCAGCGCGGTCGAGTTCGCGCAGCCGTTCTTCCTGCCGGCAGGCACCTACGGCATCGCGATCGTCGCCAGCAACTTCGGCCACAGCTACACGAACGGCAACGGCAGCAACCAGAACTACAGCAGCGCGGCCATCGACATCGCCGCAGGCTCGGCCACCAACGGCGCCTTCGGGCCATCTGCGATCACGCCACGCGTAGCCAATGTGACGCTGCAGTACCGCATCGACAACGCCCAAGGCACCAACCTGCGCTACCAGACCATCGTCCGCCGCGCCGATCTCGGCGTCGCCGGCACGCTGCGCAGCCTGTCGTTCTCGTCGCTGGTCACCGGTCGCCACTGGAACGAGTCGTTGCTGGTCCGCCTGTCGCACGTGCCGGCCGGCCACACGCTGTCGTCGACCTTCGCGACCAACCTGCCGACGCCGGTGACCGTGCTCAACGCCAGCAACTTCAGCTTCGGCATGAATGCCGACAACTGGACCGACCTCGGTCTGCAGACGCCGTTCTCCTACAACGGCACCTCGGACCTGGTCATCGACATCGTCACCCGCGGCAACTGGCAGCCGGTGACGGGGACGTTCCACACCAGTGACGAAGACCGCGTCTTCGCCACCAGTTGGAGCGGTGCGACCCCCACCACCGGCACCGTGGGCACCTCCAGCGCCTTGCGCATGCGGCTCGGCTACAACTGCGGGACGGCGAACGACCACGGTGCCAGCTGTGGCCGCCTGGTCGCGAGCCACACCGGCAACGGCAATCGGCCGTCGACCTTCCAGTTCCGCGTCGCCGGCGCGCCGAACAACTTCATCGCGATCATCAGCCTCGGCCTCTCGAATGCGGCGCCGCTGCCGATCTCGCTGACGTCGTTCGGCTGGACGAACTGCCTCGGGTTCAACGACCCGGTGACGCTGCCGTCGGTCAACACCGATGCCTCGGGCAACGGGGTCTATCCGCTGTCGATCCCGAACAACCCCGCGCTCGATGGCGCCTTCGTGTTCGGCCAGTGGTTCACGCTCGACTCCTCGGAACCGGGCGACCTGACGTTCAGCGGCCACACGCGCGTGCTGGTCGGCCAGCTGCCCTGAAGCCAGGCCTCCGGAGCGGCGGCCGGGATCGGCCCCGCTCCGGCCACGGGCGCTACTTCTTGCCGTCGAGCACGACGAGCAGATCCTGCGCCTTCACCGCCGCCTTGACGTCCGTGCACAGCTCGCGCACGACGCCGTCGAGCGGGGCGCGGACGATGGTCTCCATCTTCATCGCCTCGAGCGTCAGCAACGGCTCGCCGGCGGCGACCGATTGCCCCTCGCGCACGTGCAGCGCGATGACGCGGCCGGGCATCGGCGCCCCGACTTCGCCGGCCAGCGCCGGATCGGCACGCCGCCGCTGTTCGCCCTCCTTCTGCAGCGAACGGTCGCTGACGACGACCTGGCGGTTCTGCCCGTTCAGCTTGAAGTAGACCGTGACGTTGCCCTCCTCGTCCGGCTCGCTCTTCGCCTCCAGCGACACCACGAGCGTCTTGCCCGGCTCGATCTCGACCCACACTTCCTGGCCCATGTCGAGGCCGTAGAAGTAGACCGGTGTCGGCAGCAGCGACACGTCGCCGCAGCGGTTCTGGAACGCGAAGAAGTCGTCCATCACGCGCGGGTACAGCGCGTAGCTGACCACGTCGCGCAGCGCAGGCTCGTGCTCCATGCGGTCGGCGACGTGCCGCGTCGCCTTGCCGAAGTCGAGCGGCGCCATGCCGTCGCTGGGTCGCCCGGTCAGCGTCGGCAGGCCCTTCAGCACCGCACCACGCAGGTCGTCGGGGAAGCCGCCCGGCGGATGGCCGAGGTAGCCCTGGAAGTACTGCACGACGCTCTGCGGGAAGTCGAGCCGCTTGCTCTCGAGCAGGATCTTCTGCTTCGTCGCCGTGGTCGACGACGGCAGGTCGCCGCGCATCACCAGCAGGTCGTTCTGCACCAGGAAGATCGCGAAGTCGCCGACCATCTTGCTCGACGGTGTGACCTTCGGGATGTCGCCGCAAAGCTGGTTGACGACCGCGAACGCGTGCCGCACGTCGGCCCAGCGGTGCAGCAGGCCCAGCGACGCGACCTGTGGCCGCAGGTTGCTGTACTGGCCGCCCGGGATCTCGTGGTAGTAGACCTCGCTGGTGCTGCTCTTCAGGCCGCACTCGAACGGCGCGTAGAACTCGCGCACCGCCTCCCAGTAGTCGGCGAGCGGCTGCATCGCCTTGTTGGTGAGGCCCGTTTCGCGCGCGGACCCGCGCAGCGCCGCGATCAGCGCGTTCATGCTCGGCTGCGAGGTCAGGCCCGCCATCGGCGACAACGCCGTGTCGACGATGTGCACGCCGCTGTCGATCGCCGCCATGTAGGTGGCGATGCCGTTGCCCGACGTGTCGTGCGTGTGCAGGTGGATCGGCAGCGACGTCACGGTCTTCAACCGCGTCACCAGCATGCGCGCCGCCTGCGGGCGCAGCAGCCCGGCCATGTCCTTGATGCACAGGATGTGCGCCCCCATGCCCTCGATGCGCTTCGCCAGTTCGGCGTAGTACTCGAGCCCGTACTTGGTGCGCGCCGGGTTGTCGACGTCGCCGGTGTAGCACATCGCGACCTCGGCGAGCTTGCCGGTCTTCAGCACGCGCTGCACCGACACGTCCATCGAGTCGAGGTCGTTCAGGCTGTCGAACACGCGGAACACGTCGATGCCGTGCTCGGCCGCGGCGTCGATGAAGCCCTCGACGACGTTCTGCGGGTAGCTCGTGTAGCCGACCGCGTTGGCGCCGCGCAGCAGCATCTGGTGCAGCACGTTCGGGACCAGCTTCTTCAGCTGCACCAGGCGGTCCCACGGGTCCTCGTTGAGGAAGCGGTAGGCGACGTCGAACGTGGCGCCACCCCACGACTCGAGCGAGAACAGCCCGTGCATCACGTGCGCGGTCGCCGGCGCGATCGCCAGCATGTCCTTGGTGCGCACGCGCGTCGCCAGCAGCGACTGGTGCGCATCGCGCATCGTCGTGTCGGTCAGCAGCGGCTTCTTCTGCCGCTTGATCCACTCGACCACCTTCGCCGGGCCGCCCTCGGCCAGGATCGTCGCGGTGCCGGGCGGCGGCGCGCCGACCGGCGTGCTCGGCACCGAGGCTGGCACGCACGCGACGGGCGACAGCCGTTGCTCGCGCTTGAAGGTCGGGTGGCCGTTGACGACCACGTCGGCCAGGTAGTTGAGCAGCTTCGTCGCGCGATCCTTGCTCGGCTTGATGTCGAACAGCGACGGGGTCTCGTCGAGGAAGCGCGTCCACGTCTCACCGCGCACGAACGAGCCGTGCTGCAGCACGTTCTGCAGGAACGCGAGGTTGGTCTTCACGCCGCGGATGCGGAACTCACGCAGCGCGCGCACGCCCTTCTGCGCCGCCTGTGCGAGCGTCGGGCCGAACGTGATGCACTTCACCAACAGCGAGTCGTAGTGGCCGGACACCACCGTGCCGGCGAGGCCGTCGCCGCCGTCGAGGCGCAGGCCGAAACCGCCCGGCGCGCGGTAGGCGACGATGGTGCCGGTGTCGGGGAAGAAGTCGTTCTGTGGATCCTCGGCGGTGATGCGGCACTGGATCGCGCAGCCGCGCGGCTTCACGGCATCCTGCGAAGGCAGCCCGATCTCCGGGCTGTCGAGGCGATAGCCCTGCTCGACGCGGATCTGCGCCTGCACGAGGTCGATGCCGGTGATCTGCTCGGTCACCGTGTGCTCGACCTGCAGGCGCGGGTTGACCTCGATGAAGTAGTGCTGCGGCCCCGCGACCAGGAACTCGAACGTGCCGGCGTTGTGGTAGCCGGCCGCCTTCGCCAGCTTCAGCGAATCGGCGAACAGCGCCTGCCGCACGCCTTCGTCCAGGTGCGGCGCCGGCGCGATCTCGACGACCTTCTGATGGCGACGCTGCACCGAGCAGTCGCGCTCGTGCAGGTGCACGACGTTGCCGTGCTGGTCGCCGAGAATCTGCACCTCGATGTGCCGCACGCGCGGCAGGTACTTCTCGACGAACACCACCGGGCTACCGAACGCGGCCAGCGATTCGCTGCGCGCCTGCCGCAGGTACGGCACCAGGTCCTTCTTGTCCTCGACGACGCGCATGCCGCGGCCACCGCCGCCGTGCGCTGCCTTGAAGATCGTCGTGCCGTGCTGCGCGAAGAACTGCTCCGCGGCGGCGATCGCCAGCGCTTCGTCGGTCGGCAGCTCGCTGCCCGGCACCGTCGGGATGCCCAGGCGCTGCGCTTCGTTGCGGGCCAGCACCTTGTCACCGAGCCCCGAGATCACTTCCGCGCGCGGCCCGAGGAACGCGATGCCGGCAGCCCGCACCGCGGCGGCGAACGCGTGGTTCTCGCTGAGGAACCCGTAGCCGGGATGGATCGCGTCGACGTTGGCCTTCTTCGCCACCGCGATGATCTCGTCGCCGCCGAGGTACGCGGCGACCGGCGTCTTGCCGCGGCCGATCAGGTAGCTCTCGTCGGCCTTGTAGCGATGCTGGTTGGCCGCGTCCTCTTCGCTGAAGACGGCGACGGTGCGGATGCCGAGCTCCGCGCAGGCGCGGAACACGCGGATCGCGATCTCACCGCGGTTGGCGCAGAGGATCTTCTGGAACGAGCGTGGTTGCATACGAGGCTTCGACGCGGTCAGGCTTGCCGCGGCAGGGATGGTCCGTCTTTCGGCACGCCGATGGCATGGGCTGAACCGCACCGGGTCGCAGAACCCCAGCTTGGCGGCGAGGGGCGCCGGACCACCATGCCAGCCGACAAGAAGATCCGGCCGGCGTCGCATGCAGCCTTCGCGCGGCGCGGCGCTGGCCACACCGGTCCGCTCAGCTCAGTTCCGGCCGTTCGGATGGCACTGGTAGCAACCGGCCGTCGTCCACGTGTAGCCGCTGACCTGCTGGTGATGGCCGTTCGTCACGCTCTGGTTGTGTTCATGGCAGTTGATGCACGAGTAGGCCTGGCGATTGGCGGCGTTGTCGTGGCAGTCGAAGCACTGGAAGCCGGCATGCCTGCCATTGTTGATCGGGAAGTGGTGCGTCCAGTTGCCGCCCCCCCACGTCGTCGTGCCATGGCACTGTTCGCACTGCTGGCTGAGGCCGAACGATACGTGCGGCGGATTCGTCGTCTGCTGGTACGCGGTCAGGTGGCACGTCGCACACGCCGGATTCAGCCCGGAGTAGACGCCGCCCGTGTGGCACGCCGTGCACGCGCGCTGGTGCGCGTTGGTCAGCGGGAACGTGCCCGGGTGCACGATCGTGCCGCCGCTCCACCGCGCGGTGTCGTGGCAGCCGTTGCAGTCGGTCGGGAAGCCCGCGATCGCGTGGTTCGGATTCGCCGTCTGCTGGTAGGTGTCGAGGTGGCAGCTGGCGCAGTCGGTCGACGTGTTGGCGTACGCCTGCCCGACGTGGCACTCGCTGCAGCGCCGACCGGCATGGCCGAACGTCAGCGCGAAACTGCCCGGGTGCGACCACTGCGCGCGGCTCCAGGTCCGCGTGTCGTGGCACTGCGTGCAGTTGGTCGCGAAGCTCGCCGCGGCATGGGCTGGCTCGGTCGTCGCCGCGTAGTCGTCGGCATGGCAGGTGTTGCAGTCCAAAGACAGCCCGGCGAACACGTTCGGCGTGGTATGGCATTCGGCGCAG
>CAMAUH010000203.1 GCA_945861365.1 Candidatus Kuenenia stuttgartensis | reverse complement strand
AAGGGGTGTCCGGCGTGAACGGCGGCGTGATCGTGCCGCTCGTCATCGGCGCCCCCGGCATCGTCACCGGCACCGGCATCCTGACTCCGGCGCAGGCGGCCGCTCTGGGCACGGCGGGCACCTACTTCAACGTGCACACCGCCGCCAACCCGGGCGGCGAGATCCGCGGCCAGGTCACCGCGTCGGTCAGCACGCGCTACATCGGCAACCTGACCGGTGGTCAGGAAGTGCCGCCGGTCGCCACTGCGGCCACGGGCACCACGGTCGCGTTCCTGCACGAACCCGACAACCGCGTCGTCTACATGGTCAACAGCACCGGCCTGGCGGGCGTCGTCGCGGCGCACTTCCATCAGGCCGCGGCGGGCGCCAATGGCCCCGTGGTCATCAACCTGGGCGCCGGCAGTGGCGCCTACTGCGGCGTCAGCACGCGGCTGAGCCCGGCGCAGGTCACGGCGTGGAAGGCCAACGGCTTCTACACCAACATCCACACCGCGGCGAACCCGGGTGGCGAGATCCGCGGTCAGATGATCCAGGACGTCGGCGACCACTTCGTCGCCGCGCCGAGCAGCGCCCAGGAAGTGCCACCGAACGCCTCGCCCGGTCAGGCTGGCGTCAGCCTGATCCGCCAGCCGAATGGCTCCCTGGTGCTGGCTGGCCAGTTCACCGGCCTCTCCGCCGCGCCGACCGCGGCGCACGTGCACTTCGCCGCCGCCGGGGCCAACGGTCCGGTCGTGTTCCCGTTGGTGATCGGCCTGGGCACGCTGTCGGCCACCTTCACGCCGACCGCGGCGGACCTCGTCAACCTGCGCGCCGGCAACTGGTACGTCAACATCCACACTGCCGCCAATCCGGGCGGTGAGATCCGTGGCCAGCTGAGCCAGGCCAAGCTGCCGACGTCGTTCGGCGAAGGCTGCCTTGGCAGCAACTCCGTGCGGCCGCAGAGCGGTGCGCTGGGCTTCCCGGCAATCGGTACCAGCATGGACATCCGGTTCTTCGGTGGCCAACCGGGCGGCATCAACCTGTTCGCGTTCGGCCCGAGCCGCGACTTCTACGCTGGCGCCATCCCGTTGCCGCTGGAGCTGACCGCTGCTGGCATCAACGCGCCGGGCTGCTTCCTGCTGGTGGATGCCGCGACGATCCTGAGCAGCTTGAACGACCCCTTCGGCTGCAACTCGTTCACGCTGAACGTGCCGCTGGCGCCGCCGCTGCGCGGCCTGCGCTTCTACTCGCAGTGGGTCGCGCTCGATCCGGCGGCCAACCCGGCCGGCTTCGTCACCAGCAGTGCGCTGACGCTGCCGATCCAGTGACCGGGCTGTCGGCTAGCCGAGCCTGAATGGCGTGCGGCGCCGCGGCTCGGCCTTCGCCTGGCCTTGCGTGATGGTGATGCGCGTGTCGACGGGGATGCCCTCGACACGCTGCGTCTCACCGCTGGCCAGCCACCGCACCTCGACGAACGCGATGCGTTCGGCGGCGCCGAGGCCGAGGTGTGCGCCCAGCGGATTGCCGCCGAGCGATCCGCCGGCGCCGACGGTCGCGTAGACATCGCGTTCGCCGGCAGCGCCGACCACGTGCGCCCGCACGCGCGCACCGACGCCGAAGCGGTTGTCGCGCACGCCGTGCAGTTCGACCTCGAGCCAGTGGTTGCCGTTGCCCGGGTTCTCGAACAGCACGCTGCCGAAGCCGTCGTCGGGATAGAAGCCGCCGACCTGCGCGCCGATCTCGAGGTCGCCGTCGCCATCGAGATCCGCCAGCGCGACGCCGTTGCCCTTCTGCAGGTGGCCGACGCCGGCCGCGAAGGTCGCGTCGCGGAAGCGTTCGCCGCCCAGCAGCAGCACGTTGGGGAACAGCGCCGCGAGGTCGTGCGCGCCGGTCGTGATGTAGAGATCCTGGCAGCCGTCGTTGTCGACGTCGCCGGTGTTCACGCCGGTCGCGAGCTGCGCGCGGCGCAGGCCGCGCTCGGCGGCGACGTCGCGGAAGTGGCCCTTGCCGTCGTTCTCGAACAGGCGATGGCCGTCGTCCTCGATGCGGCCGTCGATGTACCACGCGGCGACCGAACGGATCTGCCGGTAATGGTGCTGCCAACCGACGAACAGGTCGAGGTCGCCGTCGTTGTCGAAGTCGAGCGTGGCGCACGGGCCGCTCGCCACCGGCTCGGCGATGCCGCGCGCGGCCGCGCACTCGGCGAAGGTGCTGTCGCCGCGGTTGTGGAACAGGCGGTTCTGCGCCATGAAGTTGCTGACGAACAACTCGGGCAGGCCGTCGCCGTCGAAGTCGGCGAACACGGCGCCCACGGCGCGGTCGGGATTGGTGATGCCGCTCGTCGCGGTGATGTCGGTGAAGTGGCCCTTGCCGTCGTTGCGGAACAGCCGGCTGTCGAACTTGATGCCTTCGGTGGTGCGCTCGCTCTCGCAGGCGACGAACAGGTCGAGGTCGCCATCGCGATCGATGTCGGCGAAGGCGGCGCTGCGCGTCGGTGCCGCGAGCTCGACACCGGCCGCGGCCGACACGTCGACGAAGTGCCCGGGCCGATCCTGGCGCAGCAGCGACAGCGGGAACGCGCTGCCGGCGAAGAAGCCGCCGCCGCGCAGCACCAGCACGTCGCGCAGGCCGTCGTTGTCGATGTCGCCGTGCACGAGGTTGACGCCGCCGAGCTGGTGCTGCAGGCCGGCCGGTGCGGCGATGTTCGTGAAGCGGCCGTCCCCTTCGCTGCGCAGCAGCCGCGGCGCCACGCCGGTGTCGAACGAGCAGACGAACAGGTCGGGCACGCCGTCGCCGGTGAAGTCGTCGATCGCGAGGCTGCCGGCGTGGTGGTGGTGGCCGAGGCCGATCGACGCGCCGCGGTCGATCATGTGCGGGAACGGCGCTTCCGCGGTGAACACGGCGGCCGGGATGCGGTGCGCTTCGGGCACGCCGTCGGGCCAATCGCCGAGCGCCTGGTGCGCGATGTTCAGCAGCCACTTCGCCTCGAGCCCGAGGTCGCTGCCGGGCAACGCCAGCAGACGCGTCAGCACCTCGGCCGCCGCCGCCGCGCCGGCCTTCTCGACGTGCACCGCGTTGCCGGCCAGCGGCAGGATGCAGCTGTCGGCGTTGTGGCGCGCGATGCAGTTCTGCTTCTCCGCCTGCCGGAAGTGCGTGGCGCCGAGCCGCAGCAGCACCTCGGGCAGCCAGTTGGCCGTCTCGGTCGGGGCTTCGGCGCAGATGCGTTCGCACTGCCGGCACAACGCGATCGCCTCGTCGAGCGCGCCGATGCGCACCAGCGCCTGCGCCAGCGTCCAGCGGACCCCGAAGCGTTCGGTGCGCGGCGCGTCGGGCTTCACGGTGTCGAGCCGTGCGCGCAGGCCGTCGATGTAGCGACTCGACAGGAACAGGTTGCTGGCGTCGTCCGGCGCGTCGTCGTGGATGCGGCGCAGCCAGCGTTCCTTCGCGGTCGCATCGGCCGGCAATGGCGGCAACGGCGTCACCGTCGCTTCGCTGCAGCAGCTCGGCGTGGCGTCGGTGTGCTGCGCCAGCAACGGGGCGGCGATCAGCAGGAGGGCGGCGGCGGTGCGTGGCATGTGGCGTGGCGGCGCGGCGGGGTCGCGCGGTGCAAGTGATAGCAGGTTCGGCCGCGGCTGCGTCCGCCGCGGTCAGTGGCCTGGCAGCTCGCCGCCGCAGTGCGGGCAGCGCGGCATTGCCGGGTCGTGGTGGTGGGCCCGGGCGCGCGCCTTGGCCAGTTCGTCGACGAACGCGGCGCCGAGCAGACCGGCCGGCAACGCGAACATGATGATGCCCAGCACCGCGACGATGCCGCCGAGCGCGCGGCCGGCGGCGGTGATCGGCGCCATGTCGCCGTAGCCGATCGTCGTCAGCGTGACGATTCCCCACCACATCGTCGCCGGGATGCTGGTGAACACCGCCGGCTGCGCTTCGTGTTCGACATAGAACATCGTCGTCGACACCAGTACCAGCAGGATGAGCAGCAGGAACAGCAGCGACAGCAGGTCGGGGGCCTTGGCCCGCATCACGTTGCCGAGCGTCTGCACGGCCAGCGAGTAGCGGCCCAGCTTGGCGAGCCGGACGATGCGCGACAGGCGCACGATGCGCAGCAGCCGCAGGTCGAGGCCGAGGAAGGCCAGCAGTCCCGGCACGATCGCGGCGAGGTCGATCAACGCCGGGACCGAGACCAGCCAGCGCCAGCGGCTGTGCCCGATGCTGGGGTCCTCCTTGGCTGCCCACAGGCGCACCAGGAACTCGATCGTGAACACCGCCAGCGAGAACGACTCGAACCACAGGAAGGCGCCGTCGTAGGGGGCGAGCGAGGGCACGGTCTCGATCACCACCGCCGCGACATTGGCGGCGATCAGCGCCGCCAGGCTCATGCGGCACAGCTTGGCGGGGAGCGAAGGTTGGTCGCCTTCGAGGAACAGGTGCACCGATGCGCGCAGGGTCACCAGCGCATGCTACGCCACACCGCTGCGCCGGCACCCGCAGGCTGGCCCGTGCGGAACTGCGCCCTGGCCGCCAGCACTTCGCCGTCGGGCACGTAGAGGCACAACGGCATGGTGCGGCGCGCTCCGCTCCCTATCATGCTCGCCCCGCGCGCCGACCCATGGCGGCGGATCCCACCGAGGAAGCAATGCAATCGACCCCGTTCGTTCCGTTCGCCCTGGCGCTGCTGGCGCTTGGCGCCACGTTCCCGACCTCGATGGCCCGCCCCGATGAGGGCATGTGGCCGTTCGATGGCCTGCCGCTGCAGGTGCTCAAGGAGAAGTTCAACTTCGAGCCGACCAAGGAGTGGCTCGAGCACGTGCGCCTCGGCAGCGTGCGCTTCGACACCGGCGGCTCGGGTTCGTTCGTGTCGGGCAACGGCCTCGTGATGACGAACCACCACGTCGCGCTGACGACGATCCAGGCGGTCTCCACGCCGGAGAAGGACTGGGTCGAACCCGGCTTCAGCGCCCGCATCTTCGGCAAGGAAGTGCCCGGCAAGGGTCTGACGCTGCGCCAGCTGGTCGAGATCAAGGACGTCACCAAGGAAGTCCTGGCGGCGAAGGCCGAGGACAAGACCCCCGAGGGCAACGAGTGGCGCAAGAAGGTCGAGGAGATGACCGGTGCTTTGGCCAACCCCGAGAAGCACATCGTGGCCGACCTGGTCACGCTGTACGACGGCAACCAGTTCCGTCTGCACGTCTACCACGTCTACGACGACGTGCGCCTGGTGTTCGCGCCGGAGAAGCAGGTCGCCTTCTACGGTGGTGACTACGACAACTTCACCTACCCGCGCTACTGCCTCGATTGCGCGTTCTTCCGCGTCTACGAGGACGGCAAGCCGATCGACTCGTCGAAGTTCTTCTTCCCGTTCGATGCGGATGGCGCGCAGACCGACGAGCTGATCTTCGTGTCGGGCCACCCGGGTGGCACCGAGCGCTCGCTGACGCACATCGAGATGGAGTTCCAGCGCGACCTGCCGGTGCCGGCGATCGTGCGGCTGCTGAAGAACCGCGTCGCGTCGATGAAGAAGCGCATGGATGCCGACCCGAAGGCCGCCTTCGAGTTGCGCGACCAGTACTTCGGCGCGTCGAACAGCCTGAAGGCCTACGAGGGGCACCTGACCGGCCTGCTCGACAAGGAGATGATGGAGAAGATGAAGGCGCGCGACGAGGAGCTGATCACCAAGTCGGGCAAGCCCGAGGTGAAGGCCGCCTTCGACTTCATCGCCGGCGAGATGGCGAAGCTGCGTGAGAAGCACGGCAAGCGGGTCAACCTGCAGACGCTGATGCCGGCCATCGAGCAGGTCACCGAGCAGGTGTGCGCCGATGCCAAGAAGACGATCAACCAGGCGCGCTTCGACACCTATGGCGCGTCGAACTACCCGGACGCCACGTTCACGCTGCGCCTCGCCTACGGCACCGTGAAGGGCTACGAGGCCGGCACCACGATGGTGCCTCCGAAGACGACGCTGAACGGCCTGTTCGAGCGCAACCAGGGCTTCGACAACAAGGCGCCGTACGACCTGCCGAAGCAGTGGACCGACAAGAAGGACAAGCTGAACCTGAACACGCCGTACAACTTCGTCTGCACCGCGGACATCATCGGCGGCAACTCGGGCAGCCCGATCCTCGACCGCGAAGCGAAGGTCGTCGGCCTCGTGTTCGACGGCAACATCGAGTCGCTGCCGGGCAACTACTGGTTCGACGAGCGCGTCAACCGCTGCGTCGGCGTGCACACGGCCGGCATGCTGGAAGCGCTGGCGAAGGTGTACGAAGAAGCCGACCTGGTGAAGGAACTGCGCGGCGGCAAGTGATCGCGCCGCGGGCTGCGGCCCGCGCCGAGGATCGTCGCGATGCGGGCGGGGCCACGGGCTCCGCCCGCGCCATGTACGGGAATGGGCCTGGTGGCCCGGCAGGGGATGGCGGGAACTGCCGGCGGCCGCACAATGGCGCGGCCCCGCCTCGACTCGTCCCATGCTGAAGACCACCCTGTTCGCGCTCGCCTTCGCGGCGGCGTCACTCGCCCAGCAATCGCCGTCGCTGCTGTACCAGGTGCCGAACCCGACGCCAGGCCAGCGCCTGCTGCTGCAGCAGCACTTCGACGTGTTGGGTTCCTGCTGCGGCACCGCGGCCGCGACCACCGGCCCGCTCGAGATCGTCGTCGAGAACGCGCAGGTGCAGCTGCTGCTGTCGATCGCGCCATCGGCGCAGTTCGTGTCGGTGGGGCAGCCGTTCGGCGGCCTGACCGACATCGACTCGCAGTACTACACGGTGGCCGAGATCGAGGCGGCGATCGACGCGATGGTGGCCGCGCACCCGACGCGGGCGCGCAAGGTCGATCTCAGCACGCTGCCGGGCGGCCAGCTGACGGTCGGCGGGCGCCACATCTACGCGCTGAAGGTCAGCGACAACGTCGCCGTCGACGAGGACGAGCCGGCGATCGTGCTGGCAGCACAGCACCACGCGCGCGAGGTCAACGCGCCGGTGATGGTCGTGTTCGGCATGCAGCGTGTGCTGAACGGCTACGCGACCGATGCGCAGCTGCAGGCCCTCGTCGACGGCCACGAGCTGTACTTCGTGCCGATGGTCAACCCCGACGGCGTCGACCACGTGTGGAACACCAACAACCTGTGGCGCAAGAACCGGCGGCCCAACGGCGGCACCAGCTTCGGCGTCGACAACAACCGCAACTACCCGTTCCTGTGGGGCAACTGCGGATCGTCGGCGACGACCACGTCGGAGACCTACCGCGGACCGTCGGCGGGCAGCGAGGCCGAGACGGTCACGATGCGCAACCTGATCGCGACGCTGCGGCCGGAGGTCTACCTCGACTTCCACAGCTTCGGCCAGGACGTGCTGCGCCTGTGGGCGCCGTGCGCGACCGTGAACGCGACGATGCAGACGTTCCAGCAGCGCTACTGCGACGACCTGCGCACGCCGATGGGGTTCAGCACGCGCGATCCGTCGGGTTCCGGCGAGTCGCCCGAGGACCACTACGCGTCCGGCGGCACGCTGTCGTTCCTGATCGAGGTCGGCCTCGCGTTCCAGCCGCCTTGGGCGGACACGGTGCTCGAGGAG
>CAMAUH010000202.1 GCA_945861365.1 Candidatus Kuenenia stuttgartensis | reverse complement strand
GTGGAGCGTGTTCGCGCAGGCGCAGGCGGTCGAGGTCGCCCGCGCGTCGCTGGCAGCGCAAGGTCTCGCGAGCGAACACGTCGTCGTGACGCCTGCCCCGCTGCAGACGCTGCTGTGGCGCTGCGTCGCGGTGACGCCGGAGGCGGCGTACGAGGGCTTCTGGTCGCTGTGCGATGTGGACCGCAGCGTGCAGTGGCAGCGCATCGACCGCGGCGCCGCCGACCTCGCCGCACTGCGCGGCACCTGGAGCGTCGACCGCGCCGTGTGGTTCAGCGGCGGCTGCTGCAAGGCCGAACGCATCGATGGCCGCGTGCGCGTCACCGACCTGCGCATGGGGCAGGAGCCGTTCTACGTGTTCGCGTTCGACGTCGCGGCGGTCGATGCGAACGGCGCGCTGCAGGCGCTGCCGGTGCCGGAGAAACGTGGCTCGCGCATCGACGTCGGGCGCGGGTTGGCCTGGCTGTGGCGGCGCATGTGGGGCGAGCGCATCCCGTCGCCGCGATGAGCGCTCGGGTGGTCGTATCCGTCATGCCAAGTGGTGCGTGGCAGGTTCTTCGCGGCTTGGCCGGTCGCGTGCGATCCAGTCGGGGCGCGTCATCCGGAAGACTATCTTTCATGACACTATCATCGATGTAAGTATCACCGCTGATAGCGTCCGTCGTCGCTCGTGGCTCCGCGGACCTGATGCCGCGTTCTCGCCCAAGGGGCCTGTCGCTCCCTGGCGCAAGATGCCCTGCCCGTTCGCAGGATCTGTTCACGGTTCGTAGAGCCGGGATCCGCCGGTTCGGGGGCCCCGCTATCCTCCGCCGCCTTCCCGATCGCGAAGTACCGCATGCCGAGAACCGCTCCGCTGTCCGTTCCCCTCACCCCGCTGCTGTTGCTGTCCGCGCTGCTGCCGCTGTTGCGCGCGCAGGACGACAAGCCACCCGCCGCTGCCGCCGAGAAGGCGAAGCAGGTGTTCACCGACGGCGAAGCGCAGGTCGTCGACGCCTTCAAGGACCGCAAGAAGTGGATCCGCGAATGGATGTTCGTCGAGGCGCCGTTCGACTCCGACAAGGACGGTCGGCCCGACCGCCTGCACGTCGACGTGACGCGGCCCGAACAGACCAAGACCGAAGGCTTGAAGGTGCCGGTCGTCTACGAGACGAGCCCGTACTTCGCCGGCACCGGGCCGAGCGACCTCAGCTACTACTGGGACGTCAAGCAGGAGCTCGGTGAGGAATCGCCGAAGCGCCCGACGATGGCGCCGATCGGCTTCGGCAAGGAGCCGGGCATGATCTCGCAGTCGGAGGTGCAGCGCTGGCTGCAGCGCGGCTTCGCGGTCGTGCACTCGTGCTCGCCGGGCACCGGCTGGTCGCAGGGTTGCCCGTCGATCGGCGGCCCCAACGAAGCGCAGGCGCCGCAGGCCGTCGTCGATTGGCTGTGCGGGCGCCGGAAGGCCTTCAAGACCCTCGACGGCAACGAGGAAGTGAAGGCCGACTGGTGCTCGGGCAAGGTCGGCATGATCGGCACGTCCTACAACGGCACGCTGCCGGTCGCCGCCGCGACCACCGGCGTGCAGGGCCTCGCCGCGATCGTGCCGATCGCGCCGGCCACGTCGTGGTACCTCTACTACCGCAGCAACGGCCTCGTGCGCAGCCCGGGCGGCTACCTCGGTGAGGACATGGACGTGCTGTTCGACTTCGTCGCCAGCGGTGATCCCAAGCGCCGCGGCTGGTGCATCGAGAACGTGCGCGACGGCGAGCTGGCGAAGGGCCTCGACCGCGCGCACGGCGACTACAACGACTTCTGGGCCGCGCGCGACTACCTGAACCAGCTCGACAAGTACACGTGCCCGACGCTGATGGCGCACGGCTTCAACGACTGGAACGTGATGCCGGAGAACAGCGTCAAGGTCTACGCGGCGCTGAAGCAGAAGGGCGTGCCGTGCATGGCCTACTTCCACCAGGCCGGCCACGGCGGCGAGCCGCCGTTCAAGCTGATCAACCGCTGGTTCACGCGCTTCCTGTGCGGCGTCGACAACGGCGTCGAGAAGGAGCCGAAGGCGTGGATCGTGCGCGAAGGCGACAAGATGAGCGCGCCGACGCAGTACCCGGACTACCCGCACCCGGACAGCAAGCCGGTGGTGCTGCACCCGGCCGGCGACGGGCACGGGGTCGGTGAACTGGGCACCGCGAAGAAGCCGGGCCAGGGCATCGGCGTCGTCGTCGACGACGTCGCCCAGAAGGGCGGCCAGCTGGCGCAGGCCGAGACGTCGGAGCACCGCCTGCTGTTCGCGACCGCGACGCTGACGCAGCCGCTGCACCTGTCGGGCACCGCGCGCATCCAGCTGAAGGTGGCAGCCGACAAGCCGGCGGTGAACCTGTCGGTGTGGATCGTGTCGCTGCCGTGGACCGGCGCGCGCAAGGCGACCGACGACATCATCACGCGCGGCTGGGCCGATCCGCAGAACGCTGCGTCGCTGCGCAAGAGCGAGCCGCTCGAGCCCGGCAAGTTCCGTGACCTCGCGTTCGACCTGCAGCCCGACGACCAGGTCATCGCCGCCGGCGAGCGCATCGGCCTGATGGTGTTCGCCAGCGACCACGACTTCACGCTGTGGCCGAAGCCCGGCACCAAGCTCAGCATCGACGTCGATGCGCTGGTGCTGACGCTGCCGGTGGTCGGCGGCGAAGCCGCATGGCAGGCCGCATTCGCGCCGAACGCCGCCGACGCCAAGCGTTGACATCGCTTCCACGCATTCGTCAGATGCGTGGGCATGGTGGGCACCGACGCAGCGAACGCGACAGCAGGCAGCGTTCCGGCGTTCGGTAGCAGTGTCGGTGGTGGCCTGCGCGTCGGACTTTTGCGCGCCGCCGGCGACAGCCCCGGGCCCTTCGTGGTGCTGCACGAGGGCCTGCACGGGCGCGTGCTGCTCGGCGAAGTTCGCAGCGGTGCGGCGGTGCTCGCGCGGTTCGCGTGGAAGTTGCGCGCCGACCTCGAGCGAGCCGGAACGGGCAGTGCGCCGACCAACGGCGAGCTCGATGCGCGCTGGCAGCGTGAACGGCAAGCGGTGGCGAGCGTGCGCAGCCCGCAGCTCGTCGCCCCGTTCCCGCTCGCGCCCGAACTGCTGCAGTCACCGCCGTTGTGGTACTGCCTGCGCGCGGCGCGCTACTTCCATCCGGTGTGCCCCGACACCGGCGCCGTGCTGCGCGTCTGCCGCGACGACGACTTGCTGGCGAGCTGTGGCCTGCCGGGCTACGCGGCGGATCGCGAGCGCTACCTGCACAGCGGGGCTTTGGGTCTGGGGCGCGTGTTCTGGCAACCGCAGCCGGCCGCGAACCGGCGCACGGTGGCGGATGTGCGCGGCCGCGAGCAACTGGTGGCGGGCTTCGGTGCGTTGGTGCATGCGGCGTGCGGCGAGCCGCGGGTCGCGCGCGCGGCGGCCGCGCTGCCGTGCCTGTCGTGCGAGCATCGGCTGCAGTGCTATCCGCAGGGGGTGCCGCCGGCGGCGTTGCCGGCGCAGCGGGAACTGCAGGTGGTTTCGTTCTTCGATGTCGATGCCGTCGCCACCGAGCTGCAGGCCTTCGACTTCGACGAGGTCTGCACTCTGCTGGGCGGCGGTGACCTCGAGCCGATCGTCGAGCAGCGCTCTCGGCTCGGCCGGGAAGCGAGGCTCGCCCCCGCCGTGGCGGAGAGCCTGCGCGGGCCCGGCCAGTGGCTGTTCGCCGACGATCCGGCGCGCTGGCCCTACGAGGTCGCGCTGCGCAAGGTGGAGGCGTTCCTGCAGCTGCTGGACGGGGTCGCCGCGGTGCACGCGAGCGGACGCCCGCACCTCGGGCTCGCGCCGGCGAACGTGCTGGGGAACTGCCACGCCGGCGCCAATCCGGCGCGGTGGGGCCTGCACGTCGCGCTGCACGACCTCGGCAGTGCCGTGGTGAAGACCCTGCCGACACCCGGCGGCGAGCCGTTGTTCGAACCTGGCCACGAACTGCTCGAGGACCTGCGCTCCCGCCCGTACGTGGCGTCGCCGTTGTGGAACGCGGATGGCCAATCGATGCCGCTGGCGGTCACTTGCTACCGCACGGGCGAGGTCGCGGGGGCGGTGCGGCTCGTCGTCGAGTGCCAAGGGGCGGCCCTGCCGCGTTCGGTGCGGCCGGGCGACGTGGTGCTGGTGCAGCCGACGGCCGGTGGTGCCGTGCTGGTGGGGAGGCTCGAGGAATCGCGCACGCGCGGTCTGCTCGCCGTCGCGGCGTTGCCGCCGGGCCACCCGTGCCTGCAGTGGGACGGTGCCGCGTTCGAGGCCCGCGTCGCGTTCCATCGGCGTCTGGGGCTCGGCGCCGATTGCCATGGCCTCGGCGTGCTGTTGCTGCGCCTGTTGCTCGTCGACGACGAGCAGGACCTCGACGAGGTGATGGAAGCGTTCGGTCGTTGCATGCGTTGGCTCGAAGACGAGCCGCTCGCCGTGCGCGGCGCGCCGGAGGCATTGGCGGCCCGGTTGCAGCAGATGCTGGTCGGGCGGGAAGTGCGGGCGCGGCTGCAGCCGCTGCGGTTGCTGCATCGCCGCGCCGATCGGGAAGCCTGCGAGCTCGCGATCGCCGCCGGTGCCAGGCCGTTCGCTGCCGAGCTGTGGAGCGGCTTGCTGGCGGTGGTGTGCCGGCTGCTCGGCAACTGGCCGCAGGGCAGCTTCGCGACCGGCTTCGGTGACGACGACCCGGGCATGGTCGGCCGCGTGCGCGCGGAGCTGGAGCGGGTGCAGCGGCGTCTGCACGGCGAGCTGTTCGAGGTCGAAGTACGCGACGCGATGGTCGCCGAAGTGGCGCGCGCGTGGCTCGCCGAGCATTCGGCGCGGGGAACGGCGAGTGCCCCGCCCGCGGCGTCGGGTGCGGTCGCGTTCACGATATGGGTGCAGCGCGAAGGCAGCGAGGCCGTGCGCGAAGTGCCGTTCACCGGCGAGCGCATGACGATCGGGCGCCGCGACGACAATGCGCTGCAGCTGACGGACCCGATGGTCTCGTCAGCGCATGCCGCCATCGAGCGCGCCGAGGATGGGTGGGTCGCGGTCGACCGCGCCAGCACGAACGGCACCGAGGTCGACGGCATCCGGTTGCCGATCGAGGTGCCGCAGCCGCTGCAGGATGGCAGTGTCATCGGCATCCGCCCGTTCGTCTTGACCTTCCGTCTGCCGGTGGTGGACCTCGGTGCGACCCTCGTCACCGGCGGGGCCATCGAAGTGCCGCTGCGCGAGCGCTTGCATGCCGCGTGGGCGGCAGCCGTGCCGACGGCGCGGCGGACGGCGCTGGCTGCGGTGCTCGAACAGGCCGAGCAGCGGCTCGGCAGCGATGCGGTGGCGGCGCCACTGTGGGAACTGCTGCGCGAGGAGGCGCCGCACGATGCCGCCGGGGCGGTGGTCGATGCGACCGCGGCGGCGGCGGCGCATGGGCTCGCGCAACTGTCGCGGGCGCTGCTCGGCGCGGGCGAGTTCCGTTCGGCGCAGGACGTGCAGGAGTTCGTCGCCAAGCTGGCGCGCTTCATCGAAGCCTCGACGCAGGGCATCGAACGGTTGCTCGCGTTGCGCAAGGCCCTGGGCAAGCACCTCGATCTCGGGCTCGTCAGCACCCAGAGTGGGGCGCCGTCGCTGCGCACGGCGGCGGACGTGCGTCAGGCGGTGCTGGCCTGGGAGGAAGGCTCGCCGGCCGCCGACATGGCCGGCCTGTTCGTCACGCGCTTCTACGACGACCTGCTGGCGATCGTCGGCGGGCTGTTGCGCGGCAGCCAGCAGGTCCGGCGCGCGGTTCGCGAACGCCTCGATCCGGCCCAGCTGGTCGAGGCCGCCGGGCGCGAAGCGAAGCTGCGGTTGCTGGTGCAGGCGGCGGCCGGGTCGGTGCTGTGGAAGCTCTACGTGCAGGCGTTCGCCGAAGTCACCGGGGACGAACAGTACGAGCGCGACCTCGAGCAGTTGCTGCAGCAGGCGCTGCCGGACCTGCGAACGCCCCGTGCCGGCGGGGGTTGAGGAAAACGGCCCCGCGCGGGCCACGTCGGCTGGTTTCCCGGGCATGATGTGGGACCGCTCGCCCCATGAATTCCACTGCTCCAGGTTCCGACCCAGCACCGAAGCATGTGTCCACCCAGCCGGGCGGTGGCGGTACGGAGTTCCTGGTGCGCGAGGTGTGCCAGGGCGAAGCGAAGCAGGCCTGGAACCAGCTGTCCGCGAAGATCATCGAGTACCTGCGCACCCGTTTCGGCCAAGCCTCGTTCCCGCACGGCATCGAGTTCCAGGACTTCGTCAGCGACGCGATGCTGAAGGTGCTGACGTCGATCGACACGTTCGAGGATCGCGGCAAGGACTCGTTCTGGAAGTGGGTGCAGACGGTCGCCGGCAACCTGTGGCGCGACTACTGGCGGCGGCATGAGCGCGACCGCAAGCTCGGCCTGCTCGGCCGCGGCGATCTGGGCGCCGGTGAGGACCGGCCGCCGGCGCTGACCGAAGTGGCGGCCTCGACCGGCGAGACGCCGACGCAGATCGTGCGCTTCCGCGAGTTGGAGAAGGCCGAGCATGAGTGCATCGGCAAGCTGCCGAAGCACATGCAGGAGGCCTACGTGCTGCGGCGTCAGCAGGGCCTCTCGTTCGCCGAGATCGCGGCGCAGACCGGAGTCGCCAACGAGGCGACGCTGCGCAGCCACTACATGCGGGCGCGCGATCGGGTGCGCGAGTCGCTGGGCGAGAAGCTCGACGAGCTCGGCACGCGCATCAACGGCTGGCAGTAGCCAACCCGGGCGCGCCCGTCGCTACATGTTGCGACGGTACTGGCCGCCGACGCGATAGAGCGCCGCGGACATCTGGCCGAGCGAGCAGATCTTCGCGGCATCCATCAGGCTGGCGAACACGTTGCCGTTGGCGAGCGCCTGCTTCTGCAGTACCTCGAGGGCGGCCTTGGCCGCCGGGGCGGCCGCCTGCTGCGAATCGAGCAGGCCGTCGATCTGCGCCTGCTTCTCGGCGTCGGTGCTGCGCATCACTTCGCGCACGATCTGGATCGGCGAGCCATCGCGACCGAGGAACGTGTTGACGCCGACGATCGGCAGTTCCCCGGTGGCCTTCTTGCTCTCGTAGAGCATCGACTCGTCCTGGATCTTGCCGCGCTGGTACATCGTCTCCATCGCGCCCAGCACGCCACCGCGTTCCGACAGGCGCAGGAACTCGGCGTAGACGGCTTCTTCGACGAGGTCGGTCAGCTCTTCGATGACGAACGAGCCCTGCAGCGGGTTCTCGTTCTTCGCGAGGCCGAGTTCCTTGTTGATGATCAGCTGGATCGCCATCGCGCGGCGCACCGAGGCCTCGGTCGGCGTCGTGATCGCCTCGTCGTAGGCGTTCGTGTGCAGCGAGTTGCAGTTGTCGTAGATTGCGTAGAGAGCCTGCAGAGTCGTGCGGATGTCGTTGAAGTCGATTTCTTGCGCGTGCAGCGAGCGGCCCGACGTCTGGATGTGGTACTTCAGCATCTGGCTGCGCTCGGTGCCGCCATACCGATGCTTGATGGCCGTTGCCCAGATCCGGCGCGCGACGCGGCCGATGACCGCGTATTCGGGGTCGATGCCGTTGCTGAAGAAGAAGCTGAGGTTCTGCGCGAAATCGTCGATCGCAAGTCCGCGGCTCAGGTAGTACTCG
>CAMAUH010000201.1 GCA_945861365.1 Candidatus Kuenenia stuttgartensis | reverse complement strand
CGGTCGGATCGGGACGCGGTCGGAGCCACTCAGGATACCGGCTCGTCCTTCCCCGTGCGACGCGTCGCTGCCTTGGCCTGCACATCCGACCGCCACAGCATCCCCAGCATCAGCGAGGCGCCGACCGTGATGCACGCATCGGCGACGTTGAAGGCCGGGAACGTCCACTGCATCGGCCAGCTGCCGGTGAAGTACAGGAAGTCGCGCACCGAGCGGTCGGCGCGCGTGAAGTTGTCGTAGAGGTTGCCGATCGCCCCGGCCAGGATCAGGCCGAGCACGAACTGCTGCAGGCG
This sequence comes from Candidatus Kuenenia stuttgartensis, assembly GCA_945861365.1. Taxonomy (GTDB): domain Bacteria; phylum Planctomycetota; class UBA1135; order UBA1135; family UBA2386; genus UBA2386. Next base: position 7,351 of record CAMAUH010000201.1, on the reverse strand, counting down.
CCAGGTTCGCGGCGTACCGCGCAGGAACCACAGCAGCCCCAACACCGCGGCACAGCGCAGCACCATCAGCGGGCCGGTGCCATCCTTGAAGATGCCCCAGATGGTGCCGGTGTTGCCCCAGGTGACCAACTCGAAGCGCAGCGCGCCGTCGAAGACGAGGTAGGGCGGGCGGTGGTGCTCCGGCGCGCTGGCGTAGCCCTGTTCGGCCGCGACGCGGCCGAGGAACGCGAACACCGCGTGCTTGCTCCACAGGTCGGCGACGACCAGCACTGGCCACGGCCACCAGAACCACGGCTTGCCACCGAACCCCTTCGGCTCGGCCGGCGCCGGCTGGGCCGCGGCCGCGGGAGCCAACGCCGCCGGATCGACCACGGGCTAGGCCATCTCGCGGTTGCGTTCCTCGGATTCCTGGTGGCGCACGCAGTAGCGCGCCCACGGCAGGTACTCGAGGCGGGCCTTCGGGATCCAGATGTCGGTCGCCTTGGCCGGCTTCGGCTTCTTGCCATCCTTGGCCGGCTTCTTGGCGTTCTCGATCTCTTCCTGGCACAGCGGGCAGACTCCGAAGTCCCAGTCGCCGATGCCCTTGATGCGATCGAGCGCTTCCTCGATCAGCTTGATCGTCTCTTCCTCGTTCTCGATCAGGCCGAGCATGAAGCCCTGGTCGTAGTTGTCGGTGCCCTGGTCACCCAGGTTGTCGACCGACGCATCCTGGTCGGACGCCCGCAGCGCCTCGTCGCGCATCGAGCCGACGTCGCCATGCAGCGACGCGAGCTGCTTGTCCAGAATGGCCTTGTACTTCTGCAGGTCCGTCTTGGTCGGCTTGGTCATGACTGGGGTGCCGTCGCAGCGAGTCGCGGCAGTCGGATGTGGCCTCGCGACATGGTCGCAGGGGGCGCGAACCATGCCGATGGCGAGTTGTTCCCGCCGCTGAGGGGCGGGGACCATACGTACGTCGGCGGAGGGCGTCAAGGCAGCCAGGCACACGGCGGTTGGCTGGCGCACAGCCTGGGCGCTGCGCGTAGCCTGTCGGCGTGCGTGCCGCGTCCCAACCAGCCCAGGCGCTCGCCGACTTCCTGGTCTACCTCGGCGTCGAGCTGCAGGTGTCGCCCAACACCGTCGCGGCCTACCGCAGCGACCTCGCCCGCTTCCTGCGCGGCCACGATGCCTTGCCGGACCGCGAAGCGATCGACCGCCATCTGGCGTCGCTGCTGCGCAGCCACGCGCCGGCGTCGATCGCCCGCGCCGCGGCAGCGATCCGCGGCTTCTACCGCTTCCTGCACGCCGAAGGCCTGGCCGCCGACGACGTCGCCGAAGGCCTGCTCGGACCGAAGCTCGAACGCAAGCTGCCGAAGGCGCTGAGCCGCGCCAACATCGCCCGGCTGCTCGACCATGTGCCCGACTGTGATCTGGGCCGGCGCGACCAGGCGCTGCTGCACGTGCTGTACGCGACCGGTTGCCGCGTCAGCGAAGTGATCGGCCTGCGCACCACCAGCGTCATCGCCGAACACCGGCTGCTGCGCGCGTTCGGCAAGGGCAACAAGGAACGGCTGGTGCCGATCGCCGACCGCGCGCTGGCGCTCGTCGAGCACTACCTGCGGGAAGTGCGGCCGGTGCTGCGCGGCCGCGCCAGCCGCGATCCCGGCGACGTGCTGTTCCTGTCGCGCACCGGCCGGCCGCTCGACCGCAGCCGCGTGTTCCAGGTGGTGCGCGCCGCATGCGCGCGGGCCGGCCTGCAGGTCGCGTGCTCCCCGCACGCGCTGCGGCACTCGTTCGCGACGCACCTCGTCGCCGGCGGCGCCGACCTGCGTGCGGTGCAGGAGATGCTCGGCCACAGTTCGTTGCAGACGACGCAGGTCTACACGCACGTCGACCACGAACGGCTGCGCGCCGTGCACCGCACGCTACACCCGCGCGGCTGATCAGCCGCCTGCGCGCGCGAGCCACACCAGCACGGCCTCGTCATGGCCGGGGCGCGGTCCGGGCAGCACGGCCTTGCACTCGAACGCCGTCTGCAGCAACACCGCGGCAGCCGGCTGTGCTGCCAGCACGTCGCGTTCGCCGGTCGTCAACACCAGCAGCGCGCGCGCCGGGCCGCTGGCGGCGAGCAGCGCGCGCAGCGCGGCTTCACCATCCCGCAGCGGCAGTTCCTGCACGATGCGCCGCGGGTGCGGGTCGTCGTTGCGGGAGCGATGGTGCTCGGGCCGCAGGTAGCACAGCAGCGGGCCGTGCCCCGCGGCGGCGCCGACGACGAGTCGCCCCCCCGCCGTCACCGTGCGCAGCGCCACCTGCGCCGCCTGCTGCCATTCCGGACGCCGGCCGCGATGCAGCGTCAGGTCGAGGAACATCGGCACCGCGAGGCCGAGGCCGACCAGCAGACCCGGCGTCGCGAGTCCCGCATACCGCCAGACGCCGCGGCTGGCCGACGGCGCCAACAGCCACCCCGTGAGCACGGCGACGCCGTGCGCGGCGAACACGACGAGCAACGGCAACGTCGAGCGGAAGGCCGCCGATTGTGCACCGTCGCCACCGATCCAGGCCCAGGCGGCCGGCGCGGCAGCGGCGAACCACAGCACTCGCGACAGCGCCGGCGCCGCCAGCGCGGCCAGCAACGCCGGCACCAGCACCACGACGCCCACCTGCGACATGCCCAGCAACCACTGCGGCAACGCCACCATGGCCAGCAGCGGCAACGCGATCCGGAGCCCCTGCGCCGGCAGCGCCGCGGCGGCGAGGCCAGCGAACGCGAACCAGCCACCCGGCCCACACAATCCGGCCAGCAGGGCGAGAACGGCACTCGCGACGAACCGGCGCCGCACGGCGAGGGCCACGGCCGCCAGCTGCAACGGCATCGCCACCACCAGCGGTGCAGCGGTCTGGCTGGCCAGCACGTGTTCGGGATGGATCGCCAACAGCAGCGCCGCCAGCAGCGCACCGCGCGCGCCGAGCCACGGACGCGCCGCCAACGCCAGCAGCGGCACCGTGCAGACGCCGGCGAACACCGGCAGCAGCCGCAGCGAGCCCTGCGTGGCACTGCGCAACAGGTCGTTCTCGAGCAGCCAGCGCAGCAGCAGATAGAACAGCGGCGAACCGCTGTCGGCCGAGGATGCGAACCCGTCGACGCCGGCCAACGGCTGCGTGATCGCGCGCCACGTCACCGCTTCCTCTGCCGACCAGGACCACTGCCCGACGTGGAACAACCGCACCGCCAGCGCGAGACCCGTCAACAGCAGCAGGACCACACGTTCGCGCCAGCCAGGGGCATCGGCGATCGCTGGGCTGGACGAGGCGGCGGTCATCGAGGTTCCGCGACCATACGCGGCGACGCGGCGTCATGGCACCGGCGAGCCCGCAGAAGCAGGTGCCGCTTCGGGCACGCGCGATGCGTCACACGACGAGCGGGCGCTGGCACCGTGCGGCGCGCTGGCCCGGATCGGCTGGTATGGTCCTCCCTCGCGTGACCGGAACGAGCGACGCACTGCCCGAGGCCCTCCCCCACTGCCACCGCCAGGCAGCCCCATGAACGGCAAGCACCTCGCGATCCTGTCGCTGCTGCTCGCCCCGCTGCTGTGGCTGTGGCCCTGCGTGTTCGCCGGCCGCACGTTCGTGCCGTACGACACAGCACAGTTCCCGCCGGTCAGCCTGACGTTGTCGCCGGAGCAACTGGCCGGGGCGCGCGATGGCGCCAACCTGGACGTGACCGAGCCGCCGGTCTGGTTCGTGCCCGAACTGCGGCTGGCGCGCGACGAACTGCGCGCCGGTCGCCTGCCGACGTGGAACCCGCATGCGCGCGGTGGCGCACCGCTGCACGCGCACGGCCTGATCGGCCTGTGCTACCCGCCGAACTGGCTGGCGCTGTTCGCCGACGATCCCGCATCACGGCTGGTCTACGTCGCGTGGGTGAACCTCGCACTCGGTGGCCTGCTCGCGTTCGGGTTGCTGCGCCGAACGGGACTGTCACTGCTGGCGGCGTGGTTCGGCGCGCTGCTGTTCCAGCTGTCGGGGCCGATGGCGACCAACGCGTTCTTCTGGATGCGGCTCGGCAGCTTCGTGTGGCTGCCCGGCGTGCTGTGGGCCGTGCTCGCGCTCGCGCAAGCCGAACGCGGGAAGCCGCGGCACATCGGCGCGCTCGGCGGTGCGTTCGCGATGACGTGGCTCGCGGGCTTCCCGCCGTTCGCGGCGACGACGACGGTGCTCGGTGGCGCGTTCGCCGCGTGGTTGCTACTCGCCCGCGCCCGCGCGAACGGTTGGCGCGCGGCGCGTGCGCTGCTGCTCGCCCTCGCCGCCGGGTTCGCGTTCGGCGGCGCACTGGCGCTGCCGCAGGTGCTGCCGTCGCTGCAGTTCTTCCCGCACAGCGCGCGCGAGACGAAGCCCGACTTCCAGCGCATCGCCGACCAGGCGTTCGACAGCTACGGCCTGCTCGGCTTCGTGCTGCCCGACGCGATCAGCCATCCGAGCGCGCAGGTCGAGACGCCGTACGGCGGCCGCAACGTGCTGGGCCTGCTGTGGAACACGCGCACGCGCGACGGCAAACCGACCGAGCCGAACTTCAACTACACCGAGTACGCGGTGTTCGTCGGCCAGCTCGGGCTGCTGCTCGCGTTCGTCGGCGCGCTGCTCGGCCGCGGCCACCAGCGCGGCTTCGCACTCGCCGCGTGGCTGCTGTGCGCGGGGCTGGCACTGTTCCTGCCCGGCGTGCGGTTGCTGTACCTGCTGCCGGTGTTCGAGAACGTGTGGCCGCTGCGCTGGCTCGCGCCGGGCACGCTGTTCGCCGCGTGGTTGGCCGCGATCGGCCTCGAACGGCTGCTGGCGAGCGCCCGCACGCTGCCGCTGACGCTGGCGGCGATGGCGGCAGCGCTGGCGGTCGCGGCGTGGACGTTGTTCTCCACCACCGGCTGGACCACGGCCGACAGCCAGGCGCTCGCGCAGCGCATCGCCGACAAGTTCGCACACGCGGTCGACCTGCAGGGTGCGGTGAACCACGTGCAGAACGGCGCCCCGGCCGGCCTCGATCGCTTCGCCGCGGCCCACGCGCGCCTGGTCGCCGAATGCCACCGCGCCGCCCCGTGGCTCGCCGGCGCCGCGGTGTGGTTCGTGCTGTTCGCGTTGCGTCGCGACCGCCGCTCCCGCATCGCTCTCGGCGCCGCGGCCGGCATCGCCTGTGCGCTGCAGCTCGGTGCCCATGGCGGCACGGTGACGCGCGGTTCGACCTGTGCGTCGCCCGTCGACACGCCGGTGCACGCGTTCCTGCGGAGCCGCAAAGCGGCGCTCGCCGACAGCGGCGGCTTCATGATCGCGCGCGGCGATGCTGCGCTGGAGTTGCCGGCCCAGTTGCCGCCCGGCCAGTTGATGACCGCCGGCATCCGCGACCTGCAGTTCTATTCGCACTTCGACGGCCGCTCGCTGCAGCCGCTGCAGCACCTGCTCGGCACGTGGCTCGGCACGCTGCACGCTGGCAAGGGTTACCTCGACCGCACGCTGCCGCACACGCTGCCGCCGGCGGCGCTCGAGCCCGAGTACGCGAGCGGCCGGCAGCCGCGCGACTACGTGACCGCGCATCCGTTCGAGCATCCGCTGCTCGATCTGCTCGGCGTGCGCTACGTGCTGTCGACCGGCGAACTGCGCCGCGATGGCGAACGGCTCGTGCGCGAACCACTGCCACACACCGGTGCCGCGGTGGCGATCCCGAACGCGCCAGCCGACTTCTTCGTGCAGGAACGCCCGACGGCGCTGCCGCGCGCGTTCGCGGTCGGCGACGTGCAGGCGCACCCCGCAGACGCCGACGTCGTGCGGGCGTTGCTGCAGCCGACCTTCGCACCTGCGGCGGTCGTACATGCGCTGGAGAGCGATCTGCCGACCCCACGGCCAGCGGCGAGCGCGCTCGACGCACCGCCGCGCGCGGTGCGCTTCGTGCGCGACGATCCGACGCACGTCGAACTCGAAGTCGCCGCCGGCACGCAACCGTGGCTGCTGCTGACCGACACGTTCCTGCCCGGTTGGAGCGCTGCGATCGACGACGCCCCCACCGCGATCGTGCGCGGCGACCATGCATTCCGCCTCGTGCAGGTGCCGCCACACGCGTGCCGCGTGACGTTCCGCTACCACGCCCCGGGCCTGCTGGGCGGCTTCGCACTGGCGATGCTCGCGACAGTCGCGTTCGCACTGTGGGCATTCACCACAGCGCGGCGGACGGCGCGCGGGCCGCTGACGACGTAGCCTCAAGGGTTCGGCCTGCTGGCGACGAAAGCCGAGCGTGCCGTCCCGCCCAGCAGCTGCCCTCCGTCGGGGCAATCCATGAGCCTCTACGGCACCGGCCGCGGCGAAGGCATCGGCGCCGCCGCGATCATCGCGACGTTCGTTCTGCTGGTGCACTGGTTCGGTGCCGCGGCGAACACCGTCGACACGGCCTACCGCCTGCTGTTCGCAGGACTGCCGGCCCTGGGCGGCGCGCTGTGTTACCGGTTCCTGCGCGCGCAGGGCCGCAGCCGCTTCGCCGCGTTCCTCACGGGCGCCGCCTACGGCAGCTCGCCGTGGCTGGCCGCACTGGCGCAATCGCCGCGCGAACTGCTCGCGGCGGCACTGGCGCCGCTGGCGCTGGAAGCCGCGTGCCGCTTCGACCGCCCGAGTTCGCGCCGCGCCTGGCTGCCGTGGACCTGGCTGTGCATCGCGGCACCGTTCCTCGGCGGCAACAGCACCATCGCGTGGCTGTGCGGAGGGCTGTGCCTGCTCGGTCTCGTGCGCACGGTGACCTGCGGCGACCGCGACGCGAACCTGCCGCCGCTGCGCATGGCGATCTGGACCACGTGCGGTGCCGTGCTCGCGGCTGGCAACCTGGTCTGGCTCGACACGCTGGCGCCGATCTTCGGCGACGCGATCGCGCTGCGCAGCAACGACGTGCTGGCCCTGCACCACACGCCACACCGGCTCGACATCGCCGCCGGGCTGCGGGTGCCGGGCCCGGTGCTGTTGCTGTTCGCCGGCCTCGGCCTGCTGCGCCGCCAGCGCCACGTCGATTCGACCACCTGGTTGGCATTGGCCGCCAGCGGCGCCTTGCCGACGCTGCTCGGAGCACTGCCGTTCCTGCCGCACAACACGCCATTGCTCGCCGGCGCGCCGATGCTGGCCGCGACCGGTTGGTGGCTGACGCTGCTCGCCATCGTGGTGCTGGCGACCGCGGGCCTCGACGACTTCCTCGACCTGCCGCTGCGCCGTCGCACCGCCCTGCCGTGGCTGTTGGCCCTGTGCGTGCTGCTGGCGTCGCTGCTGCCGACGTTCGGTGCGCGCACCCCCGAACGCGAGTGGCCGCTGACGCTCGGCCTGCCGTGCCTCGCGGCACTGCTGTTCGCGTGGCGCC
>CAMAUH010000200.1 GCA_945861365.1 Candidatus Kuenenia stuttgartensis | reverse complement strand
GCGGCACCGGCCAGCGACGGCGTGTTCGGGATCGCCAACGACCACGGCTGCGGGTTGCTGGCGATCGGCAGCGCGGCGCTGGACACCACCTGCAGGTACAGGAAACACCCCGGCGCACCGAGGAAGCCGAGGTCGACGCCCGCCGCATTCGGCGTGAAGCCGAGGAGCACGATGCCGATCGACGTCGCCGGGCTGCTGATGTTGCCGAGGTTCAGCACCTGCGTGGTGCCGGTGATCGGGCGGCCGACCGCGGTCCACGCCAGCGGATTGAGGTCGAGCCCGACCGAGAACGGCATCGCGACCGAGATGTCGGTGTTGGTCGGAAACAGCGTCGCCCCGCGGCTCCAGCCGACTACGGCCGTGCTGGCCTGGTTGGCGACCAGCCCGTAGCGGTACTCGATCGCGCCGTTGCTGCGCAGGACCACCTGCACCGAGTTGCCGGCGGCGAGCGGCGACGTCGTGGCAGGCACGCCGGCCCACGTCAGATAGACCGCGTTGCCACTCGGGTCGACGTCGAAGTGCGTGCTGCCACCGGCGGCCGGATTGAGGTCCATCCACAGTGGCGCCAGCCGCGCCGCACTGTTCGCCAGTTCGACGAAGGTCGGCGTGTTGTCGACGTCGGTCGACGTGCCGTTCAGCCAGACGAAGCCGTTGCTGACCATGCGCACGACGTTGGTCGAGCCGCCGGGGAACGGGAACACGAACGGCAGCGGCAGGGTCGCGAAGCCGTCGTTCGGCAGCGCGAGGTTCGCCGCAGTCGGTGCGAACCACGCCGAAGCCCCCGCCTGGATCGTGAAGCCGTTGCTGGTCGGCACGAACGCGACCGTCGCCGGCGCGGCGGCACTGCCGCCGAGATCGAACGAGTTGGCGACGAAGGTCTGCGAGAAGCTCGCGCGCGAGCTGTAGCAACCGACGCCGCTGCTCAGCGTCGCTGCCAGCTGCGGCACCAGCGTGTCGAGCGTCGTGGCGCCGGTGCCGAGCGGGTCGAGCCAGTTCGACAGGCGCGAACCGGCACTGCCGCCGCCGTTCCACGAGTACGCGAACTTGCCGTACCAGTCCGAGAGGTTGTTGCCGCACGCCGAGCCGCCGCCGTGCAGCTGGCCGATCACGCGATGGTTCTGGTCGAACAACGGCGAACCCGACGAACCGGGCTCGGTCACGCCGAGGTCCCAGTCGACCAGCAGCACGTGGGAACCGTTGCCGGGCGACGCGCCGCCGCCGTACGACGTCGTCGCGGTGCCCTGGTACTCGAACGAGATCTTCTTCACGTCACCGCTCGGGTGATGGATGCCGGTGGCGTTCTGCGCATCGGCGACGTTGCGGTTCCAACCGGCGTAGCTGACGCCCCATGCCGAGTTCGGCGGGCTGTTCAGCTCCAGCAGCGTGAAGTCCGACGTCGCGAAGGTCGCGCGCAGCACCGAGCCGGTGTTGAACTGCGACAGCGTGTAGCTGCCGCTGGCGCAACCGGACATCTGGTAGTTCCAGTACACGACCAACGACGGGGCCGCTCCGGCGGTGACGCCGCAGTGGTTCGCCGTCATGAAGTAGTTCCGCAGGTCCTGCGCGGTGTTGTTGACCATGAAGCCCGTGCAGAAGATCGACCCGCCGGACGACAGTGCTCCGACCGAACGCACTTCGTTCTGCCAGGGCGCGCCTTGCGCACACGCGACGTCGATCTGGCAGGGCCCCGAGCCATCGATGCCTACTGCCGTCGGCCCCGCACCGAAGAAGCGGTAGCCGCTGCCGACGTGCACGAGGTCGAGCCCCACCGCCGGCCGCTGCGCGGTCTGCACGTACAGCTCCGCCACGATCTCCGCCGTCTGCACGACCGGCGTCCACAGCTGCCCGCTCGGCGAATGGTCGGCGGCGTCGAACGGCCGCACGATGTCGCTGTAGTCCGAGCTGTAGACCATCAGCCGCCCGCTCGGTGGCAGCGTGAACTGCCGGAAGCCGAGGTTGATGTGGTTGGCATCCGGCGCCTGGATGCGCAGGCGCCACAGCGACCAGGTCGCGTCGAGCACTTCCCAGGTGCCATGCGTGGTCGGATTCGCCTGCACTGCGAACGGCATCGCGTAGCGCGCCGGCTGGCCGTTCACGACCCGCTGCGCGTCCTCGTTGGCGATCGTGCCGCGATCGAGCGCCGGCACGCTCAGCACCGCGACGTTGGCGAGCGGACCAGCCTGGGGATGCACGCGACCGGCAGGATCGATGCCCTGCGCGAGCAATGCGGGAAGGAACAGGCCGGCCACGGCCCAGACGTACGGGGTGTGCATGGGGAGACGAGCTGCGGGCAGTGGCGAACGAGTATAGCCCGCACTGGCCGCGGCCAACGAGCGCGCGTTGGCAACGGGGCTACCGCCTACCAGCCAAGGCTGAGCCCCAGCGAACCGGCGCGAACGATCAGCAGCGGCGAGCGATCCATGCGGCCGCGTCGACGGCGGGCACGCTGGCTTGTTCCCCGGCGCGCAGGTCCTTGATCGCCAACGTGCCGGCCGCGAGTTCGGCCTGGCCGAGGATCGCCGCGAACGGGGCGCCGATCGCGTTCGCGTAGGCGAGCTGCTTGCCCATCTGCGGCGTGTCGGCGAACACCTCGACGCGCAGGCCCGCCGCGCGCAGCTGCGACGCGATGCGCACCGCGACCGGGGCCGGCACGTCGGCCATGCGGCACAGCAGCACCTGCGGCCCGACGCCGAGTGCCGGGAACATGCCGCGTTCCTCCATCACCAGCAGCACGCGCTCGAGGCCCAGCGAGAAGCCGACCGCGGGCACCGCCTGCTTCTTGAACATGCCGATCAGGCCGTCGTAGCGGCCGCCGCCGCCCATCGAGCCGGCGAGCCCGGCGACCGCGATCTCGAAGATCGGGCCGGTGTAGTAGCCGAGGCCCCGCGCCAGCGTCGGATCGAACACCAGGTGCTTGCCAGCCGGCCCTTCGGCGGCGGTGGCAAACAGCGTCTGCAGCGCCAAGGCCGGCGCGCGGAACGGTCCATCGCTCGCCGCCAGCGTCGCCAGCGCGTCCGGCTGGCGCGCTTGCTCGAGCGCAGTCAGCAACCGCGCACCGCCGTCGCCGAGGCCCTTCTGCGCCAGTTCCTGCAGCACGCCATCGCGGCCGATCTTGTCGAGCTTGTCGAGCGCGATCAGCGCCGGCGACTCCTGCTCCGGCAGCAGCCCCGCCGCGGCGACGAACGCGCGCAGCAGTTCGCGGTGGTTCGTCTGGATCGAGAACTCGGTGAAGCCGAGCGCGTGCAGCACCGCCGCGACCGCTCCGCACACTTCGGCATCGGCGACGACGCTGGTCGTGCCGGTGATGTCGACGTCGCACTGGTAGAACTCGCGGAAGCGGCCCTTGCCCGGCCGGTCGGCGCGCCACACCGGCTGGATCGCGTAGCGCTTGTAGAACGCCGGCAGCTCGCGGTAGTTGGCGACCACGCGCGCCAGCGGCACGGTCAGGTCGTAGCGCAGGCCTTCGTCGGACAGCTCGAGCTCGGTCGCGTTGCCGGCCGCCAGCGCGCGCTGCAGCTTCTCGCGGCGGTGCAGGATGCGGTACAGCAGCTGGTCGCCCTCGGGGCCGTACTTGCCGAGCAGCGTGCTCAGGTTCTCGATCGTCGGCGTCTCCAGCGGCACGAAGCCGAACGACTCGTAGACGCGCTGCACGATGCCGAGCACGTGGCGGCGCCGCAGCACGTCGGCGGCCAGGAAGTCGCGCATGCCGCTCGGAGGCTTCGTCGAGATCTCGCTCATGGGCGGAGCATGATGCCGAGCCGTTCGCGCCTGGCCAGCGCGCCGTGTGCTGAAGATTCGTCGGATCGCTGCGACCGCGGGCACTGCTCATGTCCCTCTAGCGCCGCCCCGTTGTGGGGAACGCGAGGGAACCCAGGATGCCATGCGCACGACACTCCTAATGGGCGGCAAACTCACCTACGCCGACTACCTGCGCTTGCCCGACGACGGCCTGCGTTACGAGATCCTCGACGGCGAGGTGGTCGTGAGTCCCTCGGCGGGCAGCCCACACCAGGGCCTGCAGGTCGAGTTGCTGCACCTGCTGCTGACGCGCATCGGCCATCGCGGGCTCGGGCGGGTGTTCGGCGACCTCGACTGCCACCTGCTGCGCAACGACGTCGTGCGCCCGGACGTGCTGGTCGTGTTGGCCGGACACGCCGAACGCATCCTGCCGACGCACGTCGCCGGCACCCCCGACCTCGCCATCGAGATCCTGTCGCCCGGCACCGCGGCCCGCGACCGCCATCGCAAACGCCATCGCTACGCCGCTGCCGGCACGCCCGAACTGTGGCTCGTCGATGGACCCCGCCGCCTCGTCACGCAGTTCGTGCACGACGGCCGCGAACTGGTGCGCACCGCGCAATCGGGCCGATCGCTGCGCCTCGCGATCCTGCCGCGCATCGTCGTGCCGTTCGCGCGACTGTGGCAGTGAACGATCGCAGGCATGCCTCGCCACCACCGCTGCAGTAGGTTGGCGCCATGAAGCTGCTCCGGTTCGCGCTGGTGTTCGCCGGCCTCCTGCTCACCGGCCTGTTGGCGCAACAGACCCCAAGCCCGGTGCCGCTCCACCACACCACGCAGGAGGCCCTCGAGCGGCTGGCCACGGTGATCGCCGAGAAGCGCCAGCAACTCGCGACCCTGCTGCCCGGCGACCCGTCGGCGAAGGCGCTCACCGACGAAGTGCAGCAACTGCGCCAGCAGTTCGCCGGCCTCGCTTCGCGGCTCGACATCCAGGAGTTCGAGACTCCCCAGCATCGCCAGCTCGATCTGCAGCACGAGATCGAACAGCTGGTGCGGCCGCTGCTGCAGTTCCTCAACGAAGCGACCGCCGAACCGCGCAAGGAGGCGGACCTGAAGGGACGCATCGCACTCCTGGAGCAGCGCCTCGGCACCGCGAATGCCGCCAGCGCCGCCGTGGCGCGCACCCGCGATGCGTTGCCGCCCGCCAGTGCCGGGCGCGCCGAGTGCGAACGGGAACTGCGCGAGCGCTGGCAACCCATGACGCGCGGCATGCGCGACGAGCTGCTGGTGCTGCAGGCCAACCTGGCGCGGCAGACGGAAGGCTCCGGCTCGCTGCTGTCGAACATCACCGCCCAGGCCCAGAAGTTCGTGCGCAACAGCGGCCTCAGCCTGCTGCTGGCGGCGCTGACCTTCTGCGCGGTGTTCTTCACGCTGCGCTTCTTCGTCAATGCGCTGCTGCGGTCCCGCCGCGAACGCACCTTCTCGCTGCGGCTGATCGAGTTCCTGCTGCGCGTCGGCCTCGTGCTGGTCGCGGTCGCCGCAGCGATGGTGGTGCCATGGGCACGCGCGGACTGGCTGCTGCTGGCGCTCGGCATCGTGTTCCTGCTCGGTGCTGGCTGGGTCGTCATGCGCACGTTGCCGCAGTTCCTCGAGCAGATCCGGTTGCTGCTGAACGTCGGCGGCGTGCGCGAAGGCGAACGCGTGCTGATCGACGGCCTGCCGTTCTGCATCAAGCAGCTGCGCCTGTACACGCGGCTCGAGAACCCGGACCTGCAGGGCGGCGACCTGCGCGTGCCGCTGCAGTTCCTGGTCGGCAAGCGCTCACGGAAGAGTGCGGCCGACGAACCGTGGTTCCCGTGCCGCTGCGGCGACGTCGTGCTGCTGGCGGACGGCACCAGCGGGCCGGTGCGGCTGCAGACGACCGAGGTCGTCGTCGTCGAGCACTACGGCGCCCCGCGCAGCTACCCGACCCCGCAGTTCCTGGCGCAGGCGCCCCGCAACCTGACCCACGGCTTCACCCTCGATGCGACGTTCGCGCTGCATCGCGACCACTTCCGCGAGATCACCGGCGCCTGCACCGAACGCCTGCAGCAGGCGGTCGCCGCCGAACTGAGCCCGCTGGTGCCCGGTGCCATGCGCGGCGTGCGCGTGCAGTTCCAGGGCGTGCGCGGCAACGGCCTCGAACTGCTCGCCCTCGCCGATTTCGCGGGCGCGGCGGCGGGCCAATACTTCGAGCTGCAGCGCTCGATGCATGCCGCCTTCGCGCGCGCCTGCAACCAGAACGGCTGGCAGTTGCCGTCGGTGCTGCCGACCACGACGCCGACGTGATCAGGGCCGCACGAACGCGCGCAGCAACGGCAGCAGGAGGTCGTCGGGCCCACCGAGTCGCGCCAGCGCCGCCGCCGTCGTCGTGGCACTGAGTTCGATCGGGTGGATGCCGCTGCGGCGCTGGATCACGTGGTTGCAGATCTCCAGCGCATCGTCGCGCTGCGGCGCGGGGTCCTGTTCCGCCTGCAGCAACAGCAACTCGGCGGACTCGCTGCGCAGTGGTGCCACCAGGTCCACCAAGGCAGCGTCCGGCCACGCAGTCGGCAGCGAGCGGTAGCCGAGCGCGCTGCCGAGCACGATGCGGCCGCGCAGGCCATCGGCGGGCTGCAGCGCGGTCTGGCACGCGAGGTAGCCGCCGCGCTGCGCGCCGCCGAGATACTGCGGGGCTGGCATGCCGTGGGCGCCGGCGTTGGCCCGCAGCGCGCGCCAGCTGGCGGCGACCTGCTCGCGCGTGCCGCGGCTCGCATCCAGCGTCACGAAGGCCACGCCGAACGGCGCCAACGCGCGAGCCAGAGCGCCCGCCTGCTCCACCTCGGCCTCGGTCACCGCGACCCACACCACCGTCACAGCGGCCGTGCACGCCGGCCGCACGACCGCCGCCGGCAGCCCACGCGGCAACGTCACCACCGCGGGCGGATCGACCGCCAGCGGGGAGCTGCGCACGATCGCCGGCCGCTCGCCCCGCACGAACGCGACCACCTGCGGCACCATCACGTCGGCCGCGCTGCCGAGTTCGAACACGTAGTCGACGTGGTCCTTGCCGCGCAGCTGCGGCGCCCACGCGGTGCCGCCGAGGTCGAGCAGGCGGTCGCGCAGCATGCGCGCCGACAGCGGCAGGCACGCCATGTCGCGCTCCGCCCAGGCGAGCCACAGCGGCGGATCGTTGGCCGACGCGTGCACGAACGGCGACGCTTCGCGGCGCACCGCCGGGTCATCGCCGAACACCTTGCTGACCACCAGGTGCCGCGGGCGCAGTTCGTAGACACCGGAGAACGCCAGCACGCCGCGCACGGCGGCGCGCGGCACGCCGGTCGCGTCGAGCCGCGCGTCGTCGAGCGCCAGCCACGTGACCAGGTGCGCGCCGGCCGAGTGCCCCATCAGGAACAACCGCTGCGGGTCGTAGCCGAGCCGCTCGGGGTTCTGGTGCAGCCACGCCAGCGCGTGGCCGCAGTCGGCGACCATGTCGGCCGGTTTGGCGAACGGGAACATCTGCGTGTTGATCGCCGCCGTCGCGATGCCATGCATCGCCAGCGCCTGGCCGAGCACGCCCTGGCCATCCTTGCTGCCGGCGGTCCAGCCCCCGCCGTGCACGAACATCACCAGCGGCGGCAGGGACTTCGCTGCGCGCGGCACGTAGACGTCGAGTCGGTTGCGGCGCGAGTCCTTCGCGAAGCCCTCGGCGTACTGCAGGTCCTCGTGCACCACCGCCGGCGGCGGCGCTTGCTGCGCGTGCAGCGACGCGAACGGCAACAGCCCGACCAAGCCAACCAGCGCGCGCAGCGACACCATGCGCGCACGCTACCGCATCTACTTTGCATCGCCAAGTGGCGATGCCGGAGCGGCGAGGCCTGCCGGTCAGCGCACCTGGCCGCGCGACAGCAGG
>CAMAUH010000199.1 GCA_945861365.1 Candidatus Kuenenia stuttgartensis | reverse complement strand
GCGGCGAACGCCAATACCAGCTCGGCGCGGGTCGTCGGGTCCGTCGCCGGCTCGGCGTCGGCGGGCGGCATCGTGCGCGAGCGCAGGCGCTGCAGCGCCAGTTCGAAGCCTTCGCGATCGACCGCCGTGGCGCTGAACAACGCCTCGAGCTGGAAGCCGCGCTCGGCGTCGGCGCCGCTGTGGCACTCGCCGCAGTGCCGCGCGACGAGGTCGGGCACCTGCGTTCTTGCTGGTGCTGGCGCCGTCGATTGTGCTGACGTTCCGCCGGCCGCGAGCGCGGCGAGGCAGGCTAGGCGGACGAAGCGGGGCAGCGGCACGCTGCGGATGCTAGCGGCGGGCCGCGCCGCGGGGCTGCGGCGAGTAGAGGCGCCGCAACAGGAACGCGTACGAGGCGGCGAAGACGCAGGCTGCGTGCCACAGCGCTCGCAGCGGCAACGGGTGGGCGCTCGGCACCCAGGTTTCGACCACGAAATCGAAGAGTCCGCCGGCGATGCCGGCCAGCGCGCCGAAGATGGCGGCGGCGAGCAGCGCGACGTTCGCCGGATTGACGCCCGGCTGCAGCTTCGGCATCGGCATCGGCTGCACCATGCGTTGCACGAGCACGTGCGCCGAGCAGGCGAAGGCGACGATGACCAGCCATTCCTGCTGCGACAGCGCGTACTGCCGGAAATGGGCGACGCCGGCGGCCCACAGCACGCCGACCGCGGCCGGCAGCAGCGCCAGCAGTCGCCACAGCCACAGCGAAGCCTGTGCACTCACGGCCAGAGCCCCGTTGCCGCAGGGCCTCGCCAGGCCCGATCGCCGCTGTCGCTGGTGTGCATCCGCGCATGCTGGCGTGCGGCAGCGGCGGGCTCAAGCCAGCGCATGCTTCCGCCGGCGGGGCTCGTTCCGTAGCCTGTGCGGCCCGCTCTTCTCATGAATGTCCTCGTCGTCGGCTCGGGCGGCCGTGAACACGCCCTCTGCTGGAAGCTCCGGCAATCGCCGCTGTGCAAGCGGCTGTTCTGCGCCCCCGGCAATCCCGGCACCAAGCTGGTCGCCGACAACGTCGACATCGCTGCCGACGACATCCAAGGCCTGCTGCGCTTCGCGATCGCGGAGAACATCGACCTGACGGTGGTGGGGCCCGAGGCGCCGCTGTGCGCCGGCATCGTCGACGAGTTCCAGAAGCAGAAGAAACTGTGCTTCGGCCCCAACAAGGCCGCGGCCGAGATCGAGGGCAGCAAGGCGTTCGCGCGCGAGCTGTGCCGCCGCCACCGCATCCCGGGGCCGTCGTTCCAGGTCTACGAGGAACTCGGCATGGCGCGTTCGTTCCTCGACAACCGGCCGGACGGGCCGATCGTCGTCAAGGCGAGCGGGCTGGCCGCCGGCAAGGGCGTCACCGTCTGCAAGAACAACGACGAGGCGCGCGCGGCGGTCACCGAGTGCCTGGAGAAACGGCGCTTCGGCGAAGCCGGCGGCCAGGTCGTGTTCGAGGAGTTCCTCGAAGGCCAGGAGGTGTCGCTGATCACGTTGACCGACGGCCGCACGATCGTGCCGTTCGAGCCGGCGCGCGACCACAAGGCGGTTGGCGACGGCGACAAGGGCCCGAACACGGGCGGCATGGGCGTCATCACGCCGGTCGCGATGCTGCCGCGTACGACGGCGCAAGTGGAGAGCCAGATCGTGTTCCCGACGGTGCACGCGATGAACCGCGAGAACCGGCGCTACCACGGGTTCCTGTATGCGGGGCTGATGCTGACCACGCAGGGGCCGCGCGTGCTCGAGTACAACTGCCGCCTCGGCGATCCCGAGACGCAGCCGCTGCTGATGCGGTTGCAGAGCGACCTGCTGCCGCTGCTGCTCGCCACCGCCGAGGGCAAGCTGGAGAGCCAGCAGCCGCCGGTCTGGGACAAGCGCGTGGCGGTGTGCGTCGTCGCTTGCAGCGGCGGCTATCCCGGCGACTACAAGAAGGGCGTGCCGATCTTCGGCGTCGACCGCGTGCAGCAGGGGCCGGATCTGCAGGTGTTCCATGCCGGCACGTCGCAGCGGCTCGGCGGCGACCTGCAGACCGCCGGTGGTCGCGTGCTCGCCGTGACGGCGCTCGGCGCCGACGCGGCGGCGGCGCGCGCGAAGGTCTACGCGGCGTTGAAGCAGATCGAGTTCGCGGGAATGCACTTCCGCACCGACATCGGCGCCAAGGCATGAGCGGCGGCGACGCCAGCATCCGGATCGAACGCGCGTGAAGCTCGAACAGGAACTCCAGCTGGTCGAAGCCGACCTGCGGCGGCGCGGGTTCCGGTGGACGCTGCAGCGGGCCGCGATCGTGCGCACGGCGCTGTCGTCGCACGAGCACTTCACGGCCGAGGAACTGCTGGCGTGGTGCAAGCAGAAGGATCCGCGGGTGTCGCGGGCGACCGTCTACCGCACGCTCGCGGTGCTCGAGCAGGCCGGCTTCGTCGAGGGCCTCGACACCGGCGACGGTGGCCGCCAGTTCGAGCACGTGATCGGCCACACGCACCACGACCACATGGTCTGCACCGGCTGCGGCGCGATCTTCGAGTTCCACGATGCCGAGCTGGAGCGACGGCAAGAGGCGGCCGCGCGCAAGCTGGGCTTCCGCATCGAGCGGCACAGCCTGCGCATCCACGGTCGTTGCCGCGCTTGCCAGCAGAACCGGCAGGGGAGCTGACATGGCCGGCGAGCGCGTGCTGGTGGTCGACGACGAGCGCGACTTCGCCGAGTCGAACGCGTTCCTGCTCGGCCGGGCCGGGTTCGTGGCGCGTTGCGCCACGTCGGCCGCCGAGGCGCTGGACCTGCTGCGCAGCGAGCCGTTCGCGGTGGTGGTCAGCGACGTGCGCATGCCGCGCATGTCGGGCATGGAGCTGCTCACCGCCATCAAGCAGTCGGACCCCGACGTCGAGGTGTTGCTGCTGACCGGCCATCCGGACCTGCAGATGGCGGTCAGTGCGATCAAGCAGGGGGCTTTCGACTACCTGGCGAAGCCGTTCGGCGAGAAGGACCTGGTCGAACGCGTGCGCAAGGCGGTGGCGCATCGGCAGGTCAAGGACAGCAACGAAGGCCTGCGCGAACGGCTGCGCGCCGGCGTCGCCGGCCGGCAGCTGATCCACCGTTCGGACGCGTTCGGTGAGCAGGTGGCGATGCTCGAGCGCGCCGCGCGCACCGACGCCTCGGTGCTGCTGATCGGCGAGAGCGGCACCGGCAAGGAACTGCTCGCGCACCATCTGCACGACAGCAGCGCGCGCGCCGACAAGCCGTTCGTGCCGGTCGACTGCGCGTCGATCCCGACCGACCTGTTCGAGAGCGAACTGTTCGGCCACCAGAAGGGCGCGTTCACCGGGGCCGGCGCCAGCAAGCTCGGCCTGTTCCAGGTCGCCGACGGCGGCACGCTGTTCTTCGACGAGCTCGGCGAGCTGCCGCTGGCGTTCCAGCCGAAGCTGCTGCGCGCGATCCAGGAGCGCACGATCCGGCCGGTCGGCAGCAACGAGGAGGTCGCGGTGTCGGTGCGCATCGTCGCGGCGACCAACCGCAACCTGCAGAAGGAGGTCGAAGAGGGCCGCTTCCGCGCCGACCTGTTCTATCGCCTCGACGTGGTCCGCATCACCGTGCCGCCGCTGCGCGAACGGCGCGAGGACATCGAACTGCTGGTGCAGCACTTCCTCGGCCGCTTCGGCGTGCCGGTCGGCATCACGCGGGTCGCCGGCGAGGCGATGGCGCTGCTGCGCACGCACGGCTGGCCGGGCAACGTGCGGCAGTTGCGCAACGCGATCGAGCGGGCGTGCGCGCTCGGGCACGCGCCGGAACTGCTGCTGGCGGATCTGCCGCCGGAGCTGCGCGCCGAGGACGGGATGGCCAACGCGATCGGGGCCGAGGCCCTCGCCGGCACGTTCCAGGAGGTGAAGGCGCGGGCGATCGCCGAACTGGAGAACGTCTACCTGGAGAGCCTGCTGCGCAAGCACCGCGGCAACGTCACGCACTGCAGCGAAGAGGCCGGCATGGCGCGCTCGGCGTTCCAGAAGCTGATGCAGAAGTACGGCATCCGCAGTGCCGACTACCGCGGTTGACGCGCCGCGAGCGGGTCGACGGTGTGGTGCGCGCGGTTTAGCCTGCGCGGCGCCATGGTCGACCCGAACGACAGTTCGCCGACGGAAACGCTGGTCGCCGCGGCGCGCCGGCAGGATCGCTCCGCCGTCGAGCAGCTGCTGGTGCGGCATCTGCCGGGGCTGGAGGCGTTCGTGCGCCTGCGCATGGGGCCGGTGCTGCGCGGCCTGCTGACCGCGCCGGACCTCGTGCAGTCGGTCTGTCGCGAGGCGCTCGAGGACCTCGGCGACTTCGAGTTCCGCGGCGAGGCGCCGTTCCGCCACTGGTTGTTCGTGCGCGCCGAGAACAAGCTGCGGGAGAAGCACCGCTTCCACCGCGCCGAGAAGCGCGACGAACGCAAGGCACAGGCCCTGCCGGAGGTGACGACGGCGCTGGCCGTGTACCAGACGCTGTGCACGCCGAGCCGCGGCCTCGCGGCGCGCGAGTCGCTGGCGCGCGTCGAGGCCGCCTTCGACCAGTTGCCTGCCGACTACCGCGAAGCGATCACGCTGCACAAGCTGTGCGGCCTGAGCCACGCCGAGATCGCCGAGCGCATGGATCGCAGTGAAGGTGCGGTGCGCAACCTCGTCTACCGCGGCATCTCGCGGCTGGCGCTGCTGGTCGACGGCGGCGACACCGCGGTCTGATCGGCCTCGCATGGCGGTGCGGGCGGCCGGGACGCGAAGGCGATGGCGGCCACGGGGCCACCCAGCAGCAGGGGCAGAAGCCACCAGGCGGTGCTACGGGATCGACGGTCGGTGGGGGTCGGCATCGGCATGCGCTTGCCGATGCCAGGATCCGCGCGCGCCGGTTGTCACACCGGCTTGCGGAAATCCGCGGCGGTCGATCCGTGCTTGGGCAGGCGTTCGCCGAGCCAGGAACTCGGCTTGCTCCGCGCTTCGCTGCGATCGTCGAGGTGGCGCCGTGCGCTCGCCAGCACGTGCGCGACGGCGGTGGCGACGTCGTCGGTGACCAGGATGCGGTCGAGGTCGGCGGGGTCGATGGCGCCGTTGCCGAGCATCGACGTGCGCAGGAACTGCAGCAGCGGCTGCCAGTACTCGACGCCCATCAGCACCAGCGGGAAGTCCTCGATCTTGCGGGTCTGGATCAGCGTCGCCGCTTCGAACAGTTCGTCCATCGTGCCGAAGCCCCCGGGCAGCACGACGAAGGCGTAGCTGTATTTGACCAGCATCACCTTGCGGACGAAGAAGTAGCGGAACTCGACGAAGCGATCGAGGTAGGGGTTGGGCTGCTGCTCGTGCGGCAGCGTGATGTTGCAGCCGACGCTGAGTCCGCCGGCGTCGCGCGCGCCGCGGTTGGCGGCTTCCATGATGCCGGGGCCGCCGCCGGTCAGGATCGTGAAGCCCTCGCGCGACAGCGCGGCGCTGACGTCGCGCGCGAGCTGGTACCAGCGGTTGTCGGGGCCGAAGCGCGCGCTGCCGAAGACGGTCACGCACGGCGGCAGGAAGTGCAGCGCGCGGAAGCCCTTGATGAACTCGGCGAAGATGCGCAGCGCGCGCACCAGTTCGCGCCATCGGCTGCGCGGGCCGGCGAGGAAGTGGCGTTCGCCGTGGTCGCGCGAGTGCTTGCCCCAGTCGTGATCCTGGTGCAGCCGCATCGTCACTGGTCGGCGGCTCGTACGGCGACGCGCGCGCCGACGATGCGATCGTCCTGCAGCAGGTTGCGGGCGGCAGCGGCGCGCTCTGCCGGCGAGCCATCGCGCAGCACTTCCAGCGTCGCTGCATCGAGCGTGCGGCGGCCCCACGGCGCGAACTCGAGGCCGGGCACCAGCGTCGCGAATGGGGTCAGGCTCAAAAGCCAGCCGAGCGGGCCGAGTTGCACGCTGCGGTCGTCGCGGAACATCGCGTCGACCGCCATGCCGGTGCTGACCAGCACGTCGAACGGTTCGGCCAGGATGCCGAACAGGAACTCGAGCACCGGGCTGTCGATGTCGTGCACCAACCCGTACGGCGGTTGGTAGTCGAGATCGAGCTCGACCGCGTGGCCGGTGGTGGAGCGCGCTTCCATGTGCGTGCGCACGACCAGCAGGTTGGCGCCGCACGCCGGCAATGCGAGCAGCGGCAGCAGGGCGGCGAGCGCGCGCACGTTCACCCTTCGGCCTTGGCGACCTTGATCATCTCGCGGAACACCACCATGCCGTCGCCGTCGAGCGGCAGTTCGCCCTTCGTGAGCTGCGTGGCCCGCCAGTCCGGCATGTGCGTCGGCAGGAAGCTGCGGTCGGGGTGCGGCATCACGCCGAGCACGCGGCCGCTCTTGTTGGTCAGGCCCGCGAAGCCGAGCGGCGCGCCGTTCGGGTTCTGCGGGTAGCGCTCGGTCGCCTGGCCCTGCTCGTCGACGTACAGCAGCGTCGCGTAGCCCTCGTCGAGCAGCAGGCGCTGCAGCGCCGGCGTACGCGCGACGAGGCGCCCTTCGCCGTGCGCGGCCGGCCAGCGCAGCGTCAGGCCGGGCGGCAGGAACACGCAGCGCGACTTCTGCGTGCGCAGCGTCACCCAGCGGCATTCGTAGTGGTTGCTGAGGTTGTGCGTCAGCGTCACCTCTTCTTCGAGCTTGTGCTGTGTGCACGGCAACAGGCCCAGGCGCACCAGCACCTGGAAGCCGTTGCAGATGCCGATCACGAGGCCGCCGCGGTCGACGAACTGCAGGATGCGGTCGCCGAGGCGCGCCTTCATCTCCTGCGCCAGCACGCGGCCGGAGCTGATGTCGTCGCCGTACGAGAAGCCACCCGGCACCGCCAGCACGCGGAAGCGATCGAGCTGTTCGGGTTGCTGCAGCAGCTGCTGGATGTGCACGAACGCGGGTTCGCCGCCGGCGCGCGCGAACGCGAAGTGCGTCTCGCGCTCGCAGTTGATGCCGGGCGCACGCAGCACGAGGACCTTGGGCGAGCTCATCGGGCACCTCCTTGCACCAGCGTCTGGTCGAGATCGAGCGGGCGTTTCCACGCGGCCTCCAGGTCGGCGACCGGCATGCGCACGAGTTCCTTGGCGCCGTGCGTGAACACGAGGTTCGGCTCCTTCGTCACGTCGCCGATGACCGCGAACGGCACCTGGTGCAGGTTGGCGCGCAGGTCGGCCAGGCGGTCGGGTGGCACCTCGAGCAGGAAGCGGCTCTGCGACTCGCTGAACAGCAGCTGTTCGGCGCGCAGCGGGCCTTGGGCAGTGACCTTGGCGAGGTCGATGCGCGCGCCGAGCTTGCCGCCGATGCACATCTCCGCGGCAGCGGCACCGAGGCCACCTTCGCTGAGGTCGTGCGCGGCGAGTGCGCAGCGCGCGGCGATCGCGCGGTGCACGCCGTGCAGCACGGCCTTGCCGAGCGCATGGTCGACGCGCGGGGCCTGGCTGCCGAGTTCGCCGCGCGTCTTGTAGTAGACGCTGCCGCCGAGTTCGTCCTTGGTGACGCCGACCAGCACCAGCAGCGAACCGGCGCGCTTGCTGTCGGTGGTCAGCGTGCGGGTCACGTCGGGGATCACGCCCATCGCGGTGACCAGGATGCAGCCGGGGATGCGGATCGTGCGGTCGCCGGCGCGGAACTCGTTGTGCAGCGAATCCTTGCCGGACACGAACGGCGTGCGGTAGGTG
>CAMAUH010000198.1 GCA_945861365.1 Candidatus Kuenenia stuttgartensis | reverse complement strand
GGCCGCTGGTCAGCAGGAAGCCGCCGAGCGTCGCCGAGCCGTGGGTGGTCGACCAGTATTCGCGACCCTGCGCGTCGGTGATCGCCACGCGGCCGCCGACCGCGTGGCGGCGCAGCACCAGGATGTTGAAGCTGCTCTCGTCGAGGTCGGTGCCCATTGCGACCGCGTCGGTGCCGAGCGCTTGCAGCACGTCGGCGAGCGGGATCGGCAGCGGTGTCGGCGCCGGCCGTTCGGGATCACGCAGCCAGCCGCGTTCGCTGAGCACGCGATCGACCCACGCCGTCTCGGGAACTTCGTAGCCGCGCGCCAGCAAGCGGCTGGTCAGCAGTTGGCGCGCGGCGGCGCGCAAGGTGGGACTCGCCGCGCCGGCGAACGGCAGCACCGCGATCGAGCGCGGTTGCGCGACGTCGCTGCGCACGGCATGGCTGACGCCGCCGCATGCAGCGGCACCGAGTGCGAACGCGGCGAGCAGCGGCAGCAGGCAGCGTTTCATCGCGCCGGCCCGACGACGATCGTGCCCTGCAGTGCCTTCGTGCCCGTCTTCGCGACGAAGTTGAAGTGGCCTTCCTGGTGGAAGCACAGCGTGGCGACCGCACCGGGCTCGATCGCCACCGAGCGCGCGCCGTCGTCGGCGGGGGTGAAGCCCATCACCGTCTCGCAGGAGCCGCAGGTCGCGGCGGTGACGGCGATCTCGGCCGGCCGCGTCGAACGGTTGCGCCATACGACCGTCGAGAACACCGGGATCGGCACGACCGCGCCGGGCATCAACGCGGTGTCCGTGATGGACACCGTCGTCGTGATGCGGTGGGTGTGGTCCTGGATCGGGGCTTCGCTCGCGCACGCGGCGAGCAGCAGGAAGGGCAGCGAAGACGCGATTCGTGGCATGGGCGGGCTCGGCGGAGAGGGGGCAGGGATACGAGCCGTTCGCCGGAGGTTCCAGCGCGTTGGCGATGGTCTGCAATCGGGCGCGCCAGGCTGGATCTACTGGCTGATCGCGCCGCTGATGATGGTGCACGGCATATGGGAAGGGCGCGCATTGCGGCGGTTGTTGCGCACCGCTGATGCGGAAACGTGACCAGTTGGCCGGGTCAGGCGGGAGTCGGGGTGCTTGCCGTGCATTAGGGTTGCCCCTTCCGCGTTGCCCCTGAGTCCATCCATGAACCACATCCTCAGCTCCTTCGTGCTGGCCGCCGGCATTGCCGTCGCACAGACCGCTCCCTGCATCTCGCTCAATGACGCCACCAACAGCGTCGGCACCAGCGTCACCGCGTTCGGCTTCGCCGGGCCCGGCGTGCTCGCCTACCGCTTCACGCCGGCGACCTCGACCATCCTGATGGCGGCCGAGATCTACACGGCCAGCTCCCTGAACAATCAGGGCTACATGACGCTCGAGATCTACGACGAGAGCGCGCTCTCGCTGCCCGGCACGCGCCTCGGTGGCGGCACGTGGCAGACGCAGACCGCGGGCCTCGGCCTCGACTGGCAGGGTGCGAGCTTCGATGCGCTGGTGACGTTGAGCGCCGGTACCAACTACTGGCTGGTGTGGCGTGAGAGTGGCGGCAATCGCCTGCCGTACGAACCGGCCGGCACGACGACCACCGTGGCGCGCCTGTCCAATGGGAACTGGATCCTGCAGGCGACCGCGCAGGCGCTGAAGTGGCGCGGCTACTGCAACCTGCTCGATGCCGCCGGTGTGCAACCGATCGGTTTCGGCTGCGCGTCGACCGCGGGCCGCGTTCCCGCCGCGTTCACCAACTACCTGCCGAACGCGACGAGCGGCACCGCCAGCTTCCAGTTCGAGGCCTCGGGCTTCCTGCCGGGCAGCCTCGGCCTCGCCATCCTCGGCGCCAATCCGGCGTTCACGAGCTTCCCGCTGGCGATCGCGCCGGCCGGCTGCTTCCTGCACTCGGACGCGACCGTCGTCAACACGGTCGTCATCGGCACCGGCAACCAGCAGGCGCAGCACGCCGTGGGCGCCAACGGCCACGCGTGGGCCGACCTGCCGATCCCGACCGATCCGGCCCTCGTCGGCGCCGTCATCGACGCGCAGTTCGCCGGGCTCGACGTGCTCAGTGGCGCGCCGCTGCCCTTCGTGTTCAGCAACGGCGTGCGCATCACGCTGAGCTGAGTCCGCCACCAAACCCCAGGAACCACCATGCATCGCACTCCCTTCACGTTCGCCGTCGTCGCCACCCTGTCGCTCGGCGTCCTCTCCGCACAGGAGAACAAGCCGAAGCGGCAGCTGCCGCAGTTCATGCCGAGCCTGCTGCGCTACCACAGTGGCGACGCGCTGCCCGACATGGTCGGGTTGCGCGGCGACGGCACCGAATGGCACCTTTCGGCCCAGAAGGGCAAGGTGCAGATCGTCGGCATGGTGGCCGTGGATGTCGCGAAGGACGAAGCGCCGGCCGTGCTGCAGAGCCTGAAGGGGATCGCCGACCGCTATCGCGCCTACGGCGTCGAGGCGGTCGCGGCGATCAACTGGGCGCAGCCGGACGCGGCCAAGGCGTGGATCGGCAAGCACGGCGCGCAGTGGCCGTTCACGATCGTGTGCGATCCCGTGGCGCCGTACGCCGGCGACAAGGGCGACAACGACACGCGCATGGCGCACCACAAGACGACGCTGATGGGTCGCATGTTCGGTGGCGGCATGACGCCGCCGCTGCCGGCCTGGTTCATCGTCGATGGTGAGCAGAAGCTGGTCGGTTCGTTCCGCATCCCGAACGACCATCCGGAGCAGGTGGCGGAAGGCATCGGCAACCTGCTGTTGAAGGCCGGCGTCAAGCTCGAGGCGAAGGACATGCCGGCGACCGTCGTCGGCCCCGAGTTCTGGGTGAAGAAGGCGCCGCGCCCGGCCGAGGCGCCGGTGGCGCCGATCGCGGTCGGTGCGGTGGCGCCCGACTTCGTCATGAAGGACGCCGCGGGCAAGGAAGTGAAGCTGTCCGACTACGCCGGCAAGGTGGTCGTGCTCGACTTCTGGGCGACGTGGTGTGGCCCGTGCAAGGCGGCGCTGCCGCACGTGCAGGAACTGGCGAAGCACTACAAGGCGCAGGGCGTCGTCGTCGTCGCGTCGTGCACCAACGATGGCCGCGCCGAGTTCGAGGAGTACGTCGCCGAGCACGGCGCGAAGTACCCCGACGTGCTGTTCCTGCACGACCCGAAGGAGCGCTCGGCCGAGCGCGCGTCGCGCACGCTGTATGGCGTCGGCGGCATCCCGCACCAGTTCGTGATCGGCCGCGACGGCAAGATCGCCAGCGAGGTCATCGGCTACATGGCTGGCGAGGTGCTGCTCGACGCGGCGCTCGTCGCGGCCGGCATCGAGGTCGATGCGGCGACCAAGGAGAAGGCCGCGGCCGATCGCGCGAAGCGTGAGCAGATGGACAGCAAGCCGAAGCAGAAGGCCGTGCCGCTGCAGCCGAAGTAGGCCAGCGCCGCCAGCAGCCGGGCACGGGACTCAAGGGGACGCCGGGAAGCGCCGATAGCATCGGGCGCTTCCCCCACAACCGGAGTTCCATGCCCGCCCCGATTCGTCGCTCGCTGCTCGTGTTCGCAGCCCTGGCCGCCTGCCAGAGCAAGGTGTCCACGGAAGTCGACACCGTCCTGCAGCAGCGCATCTCGACGCTGCAGGACTGCTTCCCCGGGCTCTATCGGCGCGTCAACGCGGTGATCGACATCCTGCAGGCGTGGCGCCTCGACAATGGCACCAACGCCGCGAGCGATCCGAGCGGGCTCACGTGGTCCGAGCAGGGCGACGGCCGCATCACGCTGAGCTACGTGGTCGCCGGTTCCACGATCGCGATGACGATCCGGTTCTACAGCCCGACCGGAACGCAGCAGAACCTGGATCTCACCGGCACCACGACGCTCAACGACGCGTTCGATGTCGCCGCCACGCAACTGGCGGCCAACTTCCCGACCGGCACCTGCTTCGCGGTCGGCGACTGGTCGATCAGTGGCGGCGGCCTGTCCGGCACCGGCGCGGTCACTGGCCTGTTCGGCGGCACTTCGAATCGCCGCATCACGTCGCTGAGCACGACCACCGCGACGCCGAGCGGCGGCCCGCCACCTGCCGCGACCGGCACCGTGAACGACAGCGGGCCGCCGAACTGCACGCTGACGTTCGCGACCACGGACCTGCAGATCGACGTCGGTCCGACCGTCGTCTATCCGACTGGCTCCATCCCGATGACGCTGGTCGCCACCGGCTCGTCCTACACGACGGTCGCCGCGGTCGTCACCTTCGACGGCACCTCGACCGCGAACATCGTCGTCACCGGCATCGCCGGCTCGTTCGACTACGACGTGGTGTCGCGCACCCTGACCTACGTCCAGTGAACCCCATGCGCATCCATCCGCTCGCGTTGCTCGCATCGCCCGTGCTGCTGACGCTGCCCTCCTGCTACCAGCTCGAGGTCGCGGCGCAGGCCGGTTATGCGCAGGTGGCCGTGAATGGCGACTTCGGCTACCTGCAGAACTCGTCCAGCACGGCCATCCAACAGGACGTCGGCAGCGCGTTCGGTCTCGGCAGCTCCCGTGGCGCGCCCTATGCGCGCGTCGCGCTCGATACTGGCGTTCCCGTGCTGTCGGTCTCGGGGTTCCAGTTCGACGACTCCGGCACGGGCACGCTGCAGGCCAACTTCGGGACCATCACGGGCAACGTGCCGGTCACCAGCGAGCTGTCGTTCGCCAACGTGAAGGGCGCCTATGCCTTCCAGATCCCGATCGGCCCCGTGACCATCTCGCCGGGGCTCGCGGTCGACTGGTTCGACATCGACCTCTCCGTGCGCTCGGTGTTGCTTGCGACCACCGAGAGCGTCAGCCTGACCGGGCCGCTGCCGCTGGCGTTCCTCCGCACCGAATTGGAGCTTGGCCCGGTGAACGCGCTCGCCGAGGTCGGCTATCTGGGCGCCACCATCGATGGCGTCGACGCTTCGCTGCTGGATCTCGAGGCGCAGCTGCAAGTCCGGCCGACTTCGTGGGCTGATCTGTTCATTGGCTACCGCTACCTGGCTCTCAATGCGCAGGGCGTGATCAGCAATGATGCGTACGACGTCGACCTGACCGTCAGCGGCTTCATGCTCGGCGGCGGCTTCCGCTTCTGACCCCGGGCGCGCGCGGCCTCGCGACGCTGACTGTCCGGCGGAATGGGGGCGACGAACTTGTGCCGCGCGACTTGGGGCGGGCGGCTGGACGAAGTCCGCGGACCTCGTTAGGTTCGCCCGGGTTCTCGTCCTCTCGTTGGCCTCATTGGCCAGGACGAGGTGTCCTTGTCCCAGGCAGTCATCCCATGAAGCTCCTCCCCCTGGCCGTTCTCGGCCTGAGCGCGCTGGCCTTTGCGCAGACGTCTCCCCTCGTCGTTGTCCCCGTCACCACCGGTGGCGTGGGCAGCGGTTACTACGGCTTCAACACGCCGCCCCCCGCTGGCCAGATCTTCTTCGATCTGAACGTGCTCGCGCCGCAGCTCACGCTGCAAGCGATCGCGACGCCGATCCTGAGCCCGGTCGGCCAGATCGGTCAGCTCGAAGTGTGGATGACCAACCCTGGCATCACGACGCACATCGGTAACGAGTTGATCGCTGGCAACTGGACGAAGGTCGCGAGCGGCCAGATCGTCGGCAACGGCACGAGCGGCTCGATCGCCAACACGCTGACGCGCATCTCCTGCGAGACGGCCATCGGCGGCGGTGGCCTGGTGCTGAGCCCCGGCTCGCGCGGCGTCGCGCTGCGTTACACCGGCGTCAACCCGCTGCTGTGCAGCGCGGTCGCGGGCCAGACGTTCTCGAACCCCGAGATGTCGGTGTCGAACGGCGCCCTGCAGTACACCGCCTGGGGTGCGACCTCGGCCGTGACCGGCGCGGGCAACATCTGGTGCTGGCGCGGTAGCCTGTTCTATCAGCCCGGCGTGTTCCCGCACGCTTGCGCGGTCGCCACGAACTACGGCACCGGCTGCAACACGGTGAATGGCTCCTTCTACCAGGTCTTCACGAACGCTGGCTCGGCAGCCGCGGCGAGCGCGGCCCTGCAAGGCCGTTCGCTGAACCTGGTCAACACCGGTACCGGCTACATCGTGCTGCCGGGCACGGCGACCTACATCGCCCCGACGGTCGCGGCGACCGCGCTGACGCTGGCCGACGACGGTGAGGCCCAGGTCACGCTGCCGGTCCCATTCGTCTATCCGGGTGGTGTCGCGACGGATCTGTGGGTGCACGCGAACGGCATCGTGTCGGTCGCCAGCAACTCGGCGATCGTCGGCCCGACGATTCCGACCGCGCAGTCGCTGCTCAGTGCGCCGGCGACCGCCTGGTTCTCGTGGCACCAGTTCAACCCCGCCGAAGCCGGCAGCGGTCAGGTCAAGTGGGAGCTGGTCGGCAATCTGTTCTGCGTCACCTGGGACGGCGTCGAGAGCTACCCGGCGACCCCGAACCCGAGCACGATGCAGTTCCAGTTCGATGTGACCACGGGCGACGTCAAGTACGTCTGGCAGACGATCGACGCGCTCGGCAACAGCGGCTTCCTCTACTGGGATGACACCGCGATCGGCTTCTCGCCGGGCTCCGCGTCCCCGAACACGGGCAACATCAACATCACGACGCTGTCGTCGCTGACGCTGACCGTTCCCGAGGCGCTGCCGCTGCAGTTGGACACCTCGGCGAAGCCGTTGATCGGCTCGACGATCAGCCTCAACACCACCCGTGAGACGGGCCTGGGCGTCGGCGTCAACTTCGTGACGACCGGCAACTTCCCCGCTCCGGGCATCGACCTCGCCGTGATCGGCGCACCGGGCTGCCCGGCGCTCGTCGACATCAACACGGGTGTCGGCAACGTCATCTCGAACCTGGGTCTGCCGGGTCTGAGCATGTCGATCCCGTTCACGCTGCCGAACAACCCGATCTTCGCGGGCCTCAACGTCTACAGCCAGTCGGTCTGGCTGGACCCGACCGCGAACGCCTTCGGCGCGCTGACGTCGAACGGCATCGAGATGCTGCTCGGCAACTTCTGATCGCTGACGCGACCTGAAGAACGACGACCGGCCGCTCCCACCTGCGGGTGAGGGCGGCCGGTCGCGTTTCATGGCTGCTGTGCCGGCGCCTCGGCCTGACCGTTTCTTGACAGGTGCCGCGGGCAGCCGCCTAGCGTGCCGGCATCGACGCACCCCGCCTCGCCACCCGTGCCCGCATCCAGATCCTGCTGCTGCTCGCCGGCGCCGGGATCGTCGCGGCGTTCGGTTCGCTGCTGTGGCGCTCGGCGGTGATGGAGCAGCAGCTGCGCGCGGCCGAACGCGAACGCGCCGCGGCGGTCGCCGAGCGCATCCTGCAGCGCGCGCCGGCCTCGCGGGCGGCGTTCGCGGCGGTGGCGCAAGCACAGCGCGCCGTGGTCGCGGCCGACGGCAGCATCGTGGTCGACGACGTCGGGTGGCTGGAACCCGCCCCGGCGCCGATCGATCGCGACTTCGTCGTCGAGGATCGGCTCGACCGCGCGACGGCGGCCGAGTTCCGCGACCGCGATGCGGCGGCGGCGCAGCGCGCGTTCGACGAGCTGCTGGCTGCGCCGTTGGTGCCGGCGGTGCGCTTGCAGGTGGTCGCGGCGGCGGCGTGGCAGGCCGCGCGCGCGCAGGCGAGCGAACGGTCGGCGACGTTGCGCGCCGAGCTCGACGAGCTGCTGCAGAACGTCCTGCCCGCGGACCTC
>CAMAUH010000197.1 GCA_945861365.1 Candidatus Kuenenia stuttgartensis | reverse complement strand
TGCTGCTGCCGCGCAAGAACCCGCCGGAGCCACTGCCGTTCGGCGGCCCGCAGCCGACGCTCGCCTACTTCGCCATCGCGCATGCCGACACGCTGGCGTTCCTGCTCGAACAGGGCGAAGCGATCGACGCGCGTTTCGAACCGATGTGGGCCGAGTCCGGCGCGACGTTGCTGCATGTCGCCGCCCGCAGCGACGCCGTGGCGAGCCTCGAACTGCTGCTGCAGAAGGGCCTGCCGATCGACAGCACCGATGCACTCGGCGGCACGCCGTTGCTGCACGCGGTGCGCGCCGGCGCGGTCGGCACCACGCGCGAGCTGCTGCGGCGCGGCGCCAAGACCGCAGGCCCATGGGGCGACCTGCTGACGCTCGGCACCCACGGCATGCAGCGCGGCATCGAACCGAACGAACGCGAACGCCGCCGCCAGGTCGGCGAACTGCTGCTGGCGCATGGCCTGCCGATCACGCTCGATGCGGCGATGGCGCTGCACCGGCTCGCCGACGTCGAACGGTTGCTGCGCGAACAGCCGGCGCTGGCGGTGCAGAAGGACCCGGTGCCGCCGCTGTGCCGCGCTGCCAAGTACACCGAACCCGCCTACCTGCG
The DNA here is from genome assembly GCA_945861365.1 of Candidatus Kuenenia stuttgartensis. Taxonomy (GTDB): domain Bacteria; phylum Planctomycetota; class UBA1135; order UBA1135; family UBA2386; genus UBA2386. The sequence continues at coordinate 7,109 of CAMAUH010000197.1, read as the reverse complement.
GCTGCTGCTCGCGGCCGGCGCCGCCGTCGATGCCGCCGATCCGGACGGCTACACGCCGCTGCACTGGGCCGCGTTCTGGGGCGACCTGCCCGCGGTCGAACTGCTGCTGCAGCACCGCGCCAAGGTGTCGCCCGCGGCAACGAATGGGCTGACACCGCTGCACGAGTCGGTGCGCCTCGGCCACCCCGAGGTCACCAAACGGCTGCTCGAAGCCGGCGCGGACCGCGACGCCCGGTGCCGCGCCGGAATGCAGCCGCTCGACTACGCCGAACCCGGCCCGCTGCAGCAGCGCTTCCGCACGCTGCTGGCCGGCAGCCGCTGACGTTCGGCGACGGCCGACGAGCGGCTTCCTCGCGTTGCTGGTGGGACCGCTCGCCGTCGCTGCCACAGCCGTTCGCACATCCATGGCGCGTGCCCCGCGGCGGTCCTGCTAGGCTGTTCGCCCCCGATGCCACGCCCACCCTCCCGCGACATCCCGGTCGTCCGCGGCGACCGCCTGTCCGTCACCGTCGATGGCTTCGGCGACGGACCCGACGGCATCGCGCGCATCGGCGACTACATCGTGTTCGTGCCGGGCGTGCTGCCGGGCGAACGCGCCTACGTCGAGATCACCTCCGCCGCGCGCAAGTACGGCCGCGCCTCGCTGCTCGAGATCGAGCAGCCCGCCGCCGACCGCGTCGAACCGCGCTGCGCCCACTTCCTGACCTGCGGCGGCTGCCATCGCCAGCACCAGGCCTATGCCGCCCAGCTGCGCAGCAAGCAGGCGCGGCTGCAACGCACGGTGTCGTTCGCCCTCGGCGACGGCGCGCCCGATGTCGCGCCGACGGTCGCTGCGGCGAGCCCGTACGGCGAACGCCACAAGGTCGCGGCGCAGTTGCTGCAGGCGCCCAATGGCCGCCTCACCGCCGCGCTGCACCGCGCCCGCAGTCCCGAGCTGGTCGCCATCCACGAGTGCCCGGCCAGCGACGCACTGGCGTGGGACCTGGTCGAGCGCACCGTCGAACTGCTCAATCGCTTGCCGCACGGCGCCTGGGATCCGTGGTTCGCACCGAAGGCCCTGCTGCGCAGCGTGCTGGTGCGCACGACGACCGACGGCTACGCACATCTGGTGCTGGTCGCGATCGAGCCGCGCATCCCCGGCCTCGAAGACCTGCTCGACGAACTGCGCGCCGCCGGCGCCTCGTCGGTCAGCGTCAACCACAACGACGGCGACCCGGCGCGGCTGCTCGGCCCGCACACCGAACTGCTGGATGGCCGCCCGTTCGTGTTCGAACACCTCGCCGGCTGCACCTACCGCATCGCGCCGACGACGTTCTTCCAGACCTCGCCGCGCATGGCCGAGCAGTTGATCGAACACGTCGTCGAGTGGCTGGCGCCAACCCCCGCGGACGACGTCGGCGACCTCTACTGCGGCGGCGGGCTGCTGACGCTGCCGCTGGCGCGGCGCGCGCGTTCGGCCTTCGGCATCGAGCGCAACGGTTTTGCGATCGACGATGCCCGCGCGTCGGCGAGCGAGAGCCGCATCCAGAACGCCACCTTCCGCGCCGGCGACTCGCTCGGCTGGCTGCGCGCCTGCGGTCGCGAACTGCCGAAGCCGCACCTGGTCGCGATGGACCCGCCGCGCACCGGGCTGGAGGCCGGGATCGTGCAGGAACTGCAGCGGCTGCGGCCGGCGCGCCTCGCCTACGTGTCGTGCGAGCCCCAGTCGCTGCAGCGCGACCTGCGCGATCTGCAAGCGGCCGGGTTCCGCTGCGCGGCCGTGGTGCCGTTCGACATGTTCCCGCAGACCTGCCACGTCGAGTCCGTGGCGATGCTCGAACCGGCGCGATAGGTTCGCCGGGATGAAGTCCGTCCCGATCGCGGTGCTCGCCCTCTTCGCCGCCTGCTCATCGATGTCCGACAACAAGCCCGACTCCGTCACCTCCCGTTGGTTCGGCCAATCCCGCGACGGCCAGGTCGCCAAGCTGTGGACGCTGCGCAGCCGCCACCTCGAGGTCGACGTGACCGACCACGGGGCGACGTTGGTCGCCGTGCGCCAGCCCGACCGCGCCGGCTTCCTCGCCGACGTCGTGCTCGGCTTCGACGACGTCAGCGGCTACGAGTCGGCCGCCAACCAGTACTTCGGCTGCACCACCGGCCGCGTCTGCAACCGCATCGCCAACGGCGAGTTCACGCTCGATGGCTACACCTACGCGCTGGCGAAGAACAACGGGCCGAACCACCTGCACGGCGGCGGCCCGCGCAGCTTCGACAAGGTGCACTGGAACGGCGAGGTCGTGCGCGGCGACGGCGGTGCACCGGCGGTGCGCTTCACGTACGTCAGCCGCGACGGCGAGGAGGGCTATCCGGGCACGCTGCAGGTCAGCGTCACCTACACGCTGCACGCGGACGACCGCCTGCACATCGGCTACGAGGCGACCACCGACCGCACGACGCCGATCAACGTCACCAACCACGCTTACTGGAACCTCGCCGGCGCGGGTTCGCTGACCGTGCTCGACCACACGCTGCAGGTCGAAGCCGACCAGTACACGCCGACCGATGCGACGCTGGTGCCGACCGGCAAGCTCGCCGAGGTCGCCGGCACGCCGCTCGACTTCACGCGCCCGACCGCGATCGGCGCGCGGGTCGACATGCTGCTCGGCACGCCGGCACTCGGCTACGACCACAACTACGTGCTGCGCGCCGCGACCGGCATGCGGCACGTGGCGACGCTGGCGCACAAGGCCAGCGGCCGCTCGATGACCGTGGCGACGACCGAACCCGCGCTGCAGGTCTACAGCGGCAACTTCCTGAACGGCCAGATCGGCAAGCAGGGCCGCGCCTATCCGCAGCGCAGCGCCGTGTGCCTCGAGACCCAGCACTTCCCCGACAGCGTGCACCACGCGCACTTCCCGACCACGCTGCTGCAACCGGGCAGCGTGTTCCGTTCGGCGACGGAGATGGCGTTCCGCACCGAGTGAGTGCGGCGCGCGCGAGAGCGCGTCAGGCGACCGGCCCGAACGTCGCCGACCCGCTGGCCAGCGGATCCAACCACCTGGCCGCCGCCGCCGGGGGCGCTGCCAGCGCCAACGCGTAGGAGCAGGCGCCAGGACTCGGACTCTGCACGCGCAGTTCGCCGCCGAGCAGCTCGCACAGCGCATGGCCGACGGACAGGCCGAGCCAAGGTCGATCCGCCCCATCGCGCACCGCGAACGGCGTGAACACGTAGCCTTCGTCGATCTCGGCGAAGCCACCGCCGCGCGTCCGGCACTCGAAGCGCAAGCGGGAACGCTCCGGCACCTGATCGTCGTGCGCGAACGCGATGCGCAGGTCGAGCGGGCCCGGCAACGCGCGCTGCAGCGCCACCCGCAGCACCGCGGTCACCGCCCGCGTGGCCAGATGCGGATCCAGCACGACGTGGCTCGGCAGGAAGCTGCGATGCTGCACGCGCAGGTCGATCTGCAGCCGCGCCGCGGTCATGGCGAGAGCAGCGAGCGTGCAATCGAGCCAGGGCCGCAGTTCCACCGGAACGGGTGCTGGCCGCACCTCCCCGGTTTCGAGCGTGCCGCAGTCGCGGAAGTCCGCAGCCAGCGAATGCAGGTGCTCGACGTGCTCGACGCAGACCTGCAGCGGCAGCGCAGCAGCCGTTCCCGCGACCGAATCGCCCACCAGTTCGAGCATCGTCCGCATCGCCGCCAGCGGCACCTGCATCTCGGCGAGGAAACGCTGCAGCTGGCCCCGATCCGGATGCTCACGGAGCACCACGGCGGGCAACGGCGACAGCCGGCCTACGCGGACCGGGTCCGGCCGCAGCGGCCCAGGAAGGGACGACGAGGACATTCCGAGCGACGGGCGATGAGAAAGGCGAGGCCGCCTCATCGACCGCAGCCACAAGCCCGCTGAAGCCCACTACGTGATTTCCCCTAGCGGGACTTCGACCGACGGCGGCCTGGTCGCGTCGCCTCAGTGCCCGGCGCCCGGCGCCTGTTCGCTGGTGCCCTCGTCCCCCGGTTCGCGCATCGCGTCGACCATCGCGCGGGCGGTCGCGGACGGCGGCGGCAGCAGCGGCGTCAACAGCAGCGCGACCGCGAAGTTCACCAGCATGCCGACGGCACCGATGCCGAGCGGCCGGATGCCGAAACACCACGCGTCCCAGCCCCAGTACTTCATGCCGAGGATGTTGGTCGCGGTGAAGCCGATGCCGGCGAGCATGCCGGCGATCGCCGGCACCGTGCCGGTGCGCCTGCTGAAGATGCCGAGGACCAGCACCGGGAAGAACGACGACGCGGCCAGGCCGAACGCGAACGCGACGATCTCGGCGACGAAGCCGGGCGGCTTGATGCCGATCGCACCGGCGATGACGACGGCGACCCCGATCGCGATGCGCGACAGCCGTAGCCGCTGCGCCTCGGTCGCCTGCGGCCGCAGCATGCGGAAGTAGAAGTCGTGCGCGACGCTGCTGCTGATCACCAGCAGCAGCCCCGACGCGGTCGACAGTGCCGCGGCGAGGCCGCCAGCGGCCACCAACGCGATGATCCAGGACCACAGCTGCGCCATCTCCGGCAAGGCCAGCACCAGGATGTCGACATCGGGGCCCGTCAGTTTCTTCGCGGTCAACACCGGCCGCGCGTCGCGCCCCTGCGTCTTGCCGCTGCTGAGCCACAGGTCGTGCTCGCTGCGCAGCGCCTTCCACTCCTCATCCGGTGTCGGCCCGATGCGGAACACCTCGTTGCTCGCGGACTGCGCCGGTCCGTGGTACGCGAGCTTGCCGTCGCCATCGTCGAACCAGGCGACCAGCCCGGTCTTGCCCCACGTGTGGAACCAGCTCGGCAACTCCTCGGCGGTCTTGCCGTGCAGCCCCTGCACCACGTAGTAGCGCGCGAAGGCGGCCACCGCCGGCGCCGACAGGTACAGCAGCGCGATGAACAGCAGCGCCCAGAAGCCCGACCAGCGCGCCGCCTGCATGTTCTTCACCGTGTAGAAGCGCACGATCACGTGCGGCAGGCCGGCGGTGCCGACCATCAGCGCCAACGCGGTGCAGAACACGTTGACGCGATCCCACTCGCCGGTGAACGCTTCGGTGTAGCTCTGGAAGCCGAGATCCTTGTGCAACTGGTCGAGCCTGGCCAGCAACGCCACCGGCGGCTCGCCGACGTCGCCGCCCATGCCGATCGACGGCACCGGCTGGCCGGTCAGCTGCCAGCTGATCGCGATGACGGGCACCAGGTAGGCAATGATCAGCACCCAGTACTGCGCGATCTGCGTCCACGTGATGCCCTTCATGCCGCCGAGCGTCGCGTAGACGAACACGATCAACATGCCGATCACGACGCCGACGTCGACCGGGACCTCGAGGAAGCGCGCGAACACGATGCCGACACCACGCATCTGGCCGGCGACGTACGTGAAGCTGATGAACAGCGCACACAGCAGTGCGACGAGGCGCCCACCCTGCGACTCGAACCGGTCGCCGACGAAGTCGGGCACCGTGAAGTGGCCGCACTTGCGCAGGTACGGAGCCAGCAGCAGCGCCAGCAGCACGAAGCCGCCGGTCCACCCCATCAGGTAGAAGCCGCCGGCATAGCCGAGCAGCGAGATCATGCCGGCCATCGACAGGAACGACGCCGCCGACATCCAGTCGGCCGCGGTCGCCATGCCGTTGGCGATCGCCGGCACGCCGCGGCCGGCGACGTAGAAGCCCTGCGTGTCGCGCACGCGCGCGCGGTAGGCGAGCCACAGGTAGAGCGCGAACGTCACTCCGACGATCGCGAACGTCCACGCTTGCACGGTCATCGCCGGGCCTCCGCGCGGGCCTGCGCCACTTCGCGGCGATGGCGCGCTTCGAGCCGCGTCATCGCCAGCGCGTAGACGAGGATCAGCAGCACGAAGCCGAGGATCGCGCCCTGCTGTGCGAACCAGAAGCCGAGCGGGAAGCCACCGAGGTGGAACTGGTTCAGCCAGTCCGCCAGCAGCACACCGCAGCCAAGGCCAAGGGCCGCCCAGATCGCGAGCAGCACCAGGGTCAGCCGGACGACGGCGCGCCAATGGCGGGCGCCCGCGCGACGCAGCGCGTCGGGCTCGGAAGGGAGAGAGGGCATTCCCCTAGCGTAGATGCACGACCCGCGCGTGCCACCCACTCGGCGCTCAGTCCGCGTGCCGCAGTTGCCGCATGCGCAGCAACCGTTCGCCGGCGGCGAGCAGCACCAACACCAGCACCAACCACGGCGCCAGTTCCGGCACGCGCGACGACAGCTCGCGCGCGAACGTGCTGGCGGGTGCCGGCGCCGCGCCGGGAGCGACCGGCGCCTGGCCGGCCACCGCGGCGAGCTGCTGTTCTTCGCGCGGCGTCGGCGCCGGCGGCTCGACCTGCACCGAAGCCAGCAGCGGCGGCGGCACGCCGAGCGGCTTTGCCCGCAGCACGTGCTGTACCCACTGCGCCACGCGCGCCGGGAACGCGGCCTCGCGGCGGAACTCGGCGCCATCGTCGCCGCACAGGTCCGCGGCGAACGCGCCGACGCGGCCGAGCCCGCGATTGCAGTAGGCCAGCAGCGGCGTACCGGTATCGCCGGCGACCAGCAGCGTCTGCGCGGTGAACGTGGCATCGCCGGCGACCGCGCCGCCGAGCGTCGGCCACTCCGGCTCGGGGCGCGGCAGCAGCAGCGGCGACTCGGCGACTGCGCGCACCGCGAGGCGCACGCGCGGCGGCTGCGGCTGCGGTGGCTTCTGCTCCGGCTGCGGCTCGGGTGGTTTCGGCGGCGGCGGCTGGCTCGGCGGCGGCGCGTTCGCCAGCGGCGGCGGCGCCTCGGCGCCTTCGCCGGGCTTGGGCTTGCGGCCGACGCGCTGCAGCGCGCGCGTGACCTCGGCGGCGACGAACACCGGCACCGACTCTGCATTGTCCGTCGGCAGGAACTGGCCGCCGCCTTCGCGGGTCATGTTCTCGGCCAGCGTGCGGAAGCGCGGGTCGGTGAAGTTGTCGACGATCGAGATCACCGACACCGACGCCTTCGTCTCGCTGCGCATGCGCGACGCCTCGCGGCGCAGCGCGGTGTCCTCTTCGGTGCGGAACTCGCCATCGCTGACGACCACGACGTGCTTCACGGCGGCCTTGCTGGTGCGCAGCAGGTCGT
>CAMAUH010000196.1 GCA_945861365.1 Candidatus Kuenenia stuttgartensis | reverse complement strand
TGCGACCGGCCTCGAGGCGACCGACCTGCGCGTGCGCCTGTGGGCGATCGCGCAGCTGTCTTGCCCGCCAGGTCCGGAGCGGTCGCCGGTCGGCGCGCTGCTCGACCTCGGCCGCGACGCGCCGAAGGGCGGTGAGCCGCTGCCGCGCGCAGGATGGCTGAAGCGCGCACCCGCGGCCGCGGCGACGCTGCACGAGCACCTGCGCGACCTCGACAGCCGGCTGGCGAACGACCGCGACGATCCCGACCTGCTCGCCGCGATCGGCCTCGCGTCGTTCGATCTCGGCCGCTCCCAGGTCGAAGCCGCGACCGCGGGCACGCAGCTGCTGTTCGAAGACGCGGCGCGCTACCTCGAACGCGCGACCACGCTGCGGCCGACGCATTTCGACTGGTGGCTCGAACGCGCGCACGTCGCGTACTTCCTGCAGCGCTACGAGATCGAACGGGAGTGCGGCATGCGCGCGCTGGCGCTGACCGGCCACGCGTGGCCGCTGGAGGCCGGGGAACGCAGCGCAGCACTGCAGGACGCGAAGGCCGTGGAGGCGCTGCGCTGGATCGGCGATGCCGAAGCGCGCGTGCTGCCGAGCCGCAAGCCCGACGTCATCTTCCTCGGCAACGACCACACGCCGCTCACCGCGGTCAGCGCGATGAGCGGCGGTCTGGTCGGCCTCGGCCTCGCCGCGGTCAGTCCGTTCGGCAACGGCAAGGACTGGGTGGGCTTCGCGTCGTTCGCCGGTTCGCTCGGCCTCGTGCGCGAGGAGATCGCGATCCTGATGCACGCGCAGCAGCGGCTGCCGGCGGCGGCGGACGTGCGCAACGCGCTCTACGCGGCACTGTGGCGCGCCGACCGGTGGCAGGCAGCCCCGGCCCTCGCCGACCTCGCGCTGCGGCCGACGCCGAGCGCCGATGCGCAGTGGTGGGCCGGCCACGCGCGCCTGCTGGTCGCGGAAGAACTGCGCCGCCGCGAGCAACCGCGCGCCGCGGTCGAGCACTACGCGGCGGCGATGCCGCTGTTCGCGGCCGCCGAACGCAGCAACCCGGCCTACGCCGACAGCGTGCGCGCCTACACGACGCTGCTGCACCTCGGTTCGGGCCACGCCTGCACGCAGGGCCCCGCCGCCGACCGCGAACGCGCGGCGACGTTCCTGGTCGCCGCGGCCAAGGCGCCGCTCGACTTCACGCAGCTGCGCGACGGCCTCGGCTACGACGCACTCGACCTCGTCGACAAGGTGCTCGAGTGGCGCAGCGGCGGCGAGAGCCCGGTCGACGGCCTGGCACTGCTGGAGCAGCTGACGGCTGCGGCGCCGAAGTCGCCGTTCTGGCCCGCGGCGGTCAGCGACGCCCTGCTGCGCGAAGCGCTGCGCGCCGACGGCCGCAACCCGCAGCGAGCCGACGCCGAGACCGTCGATGCCGGCGGCAAGCCGATCCGCATGCTGATGGGGTTGCCGACCGAACTCGGCGATCGCTACCTCGCCGCCGCGGTGGATTCCGGGGCCGTGGCCATGCGCACCGAGGGCAGCGGGGACCTCGAGAAGCAGGCCTACGCGCAGGCGCTGACGGTCCAGGCCGAACGCACGCTGGTGCGCGGCAAGGTGGACGGCGTGCGCGCGGCGATCGAACAGGCGGCGGCCATCCTGGCCGTCGAGCTGGGCCCGGCACCGACGACTGCGGAACCGGCGAGTGCTGCGGATTGCGCCGCGTTGCACACGTGGCTGCAGCCGCTGCGGCAGAAGCTCGGCCCGGCGCGCCCGCGCCAACGCGACGGCCGCTAGAGCGGATCCAAGGAGTGTGGTGGCCGAGGCCACACCCGGCATGACCGGGTTCGTGGGCTTCGCGCGGCGTCAGGCGGGGCCGCTGCCCTGGCCGGCCGCCAGCCGCTGCACCAGCGCCGCGTGCGCTGCGCCGGCCGCGGCCACACCGGCCTCCACGGCGGCGCGCAGGGCCAGCAAGTCGCCGCGCAGCAGCGCCGCGACATCGAGCGTGAGTCCGGGGAACACGGTGCTGTGCAGCTGGCCGCGCGCATCAGGTTCCTGCCGTTCGTAGGCGCCACCGCGCAGCACGAACCAGTCGATCGCGCCGTCGTCGACGCGATGCACGAGGTACTCACGAACGCCGTTGCGGCGGTAGGCACCGAGCTTCTGGTGCAGGTCGTAGCTGACTGAACTCGCGGCGACCTCGATCACCAGTTCGGGCGGGCCGTCGACGTAGCCGTCCGCATCGATCCGCGAGGCGCCACCCACCGCCGGTGGAAGACGCAGCATCAGGTCCGGCTGCGGCTCGTTGTCGAGGTCGAGGCGAACCGTGCAGTTGCTCACTCGCCCGAGACCGGGTGTCAGCGTGTTGTAGTAGACCAACCATGCAGCGAGGACGCCCTCGGGCCACCCGTGCCGGTCGTAGCGAACTGCGGATGCCATGTAGACGACCCCCTCGATGAGTTCGGCCTTCTTCACGTGCGGCATCGCGGCATAGCGCCGCTCGAACTCGGCGCGGGTCAGGCGATCGCCTGCACACAGCTCGGGAACGCGGGGGGATGTCGTCATGAGTTGGGCCATACCTGAGAGGGAACGGCGACGCGCAATTCGGACAGACTACCGCGCGAATCTTCAGCAGGGCGAAGGCGCGGCATGACCACACTTCTTGGATCAGCTCCGTGGCGACGACCTTGGGGCACGGATTCGTGCGACCGCTGACGACCTCGTGTCACTCATGGGCATGGACACGCTCCCGCCCACGATCCTCGACCTGCGGCACGACCAACTCCGCGTGCGCGGCTGGCCGCCGCACCTGCCCACGCCCCACGGCCTCACCGCAACGCCCGAAGGCACGCTGCACGCACGGCCCGGCCTGCGCGCACGCGTACGCCGCACGTTGCTGGCCGCCGGCACACCCTTCGTCGACGCACTGACGCCACTGCCGCTGCCGACGGAACGACTGCCGGCGAGCCCGTCGCCGCCACCGGTCGCGCTGCTGCCGTGGCGCCAGCACGGCGGTGCCGGCCTCGCGATCGGCCTGCCCGAGGCCGAACGCATCGACCTCGTGCTCGCCGCGGTGCACCACACGCGCGCGCGCACGCTGGTCGTCGCGCGCGACACCGGTGCGGCACACGAGTGGTCGCGCGCGCTGCGCGAACGCTGCGGGCCGGCCCCGCTGGCGGTGCACACGCTGGCCGAAGCGCTGCGCACGTTCGCGCACCGCGCACCGCAGCACGAACTGCTCGTCGTCGACGCGCTCGACCTGCTGCCGCAACCGTCGCTGGCCGCGCTGGTCGACCAGCTCGCGTGCGCACACACGCTCGGCTTCGCCGCCACCGCCCACCACCCGGCGATGCTGTCGTGGACCGCGCAGTTCGGACCGCTGCTGGCGCTCGCCCATCCGCCAACACCGTGGCGCCGCATCGAGCTGCACCTGCCGCTCGCCGCCGCCGAACGGCAGGACCACGACACCGCGTGGCACACGTTCCTCGCCGCGTTCGACCGGTTCGTCGCGGCCCGACCGACCGCCGGCTTCGGCACGTTCGTGCAGGAGGCGCGCAACGAACCGGCCTGGCGTCCTGCCCTGCTGGCGTGGCACCAGGCGCAGCGCCTCGCCAGCTGGAACGCCGCCAAGGCCGACGCCTGCGGCGAACTGCTGACGCGCCACCGCGGCGAGCGCGTGCTGGTGTTCACGCCCGACCGCGCGTCCGCCTACCAGCTCGCGCGCACGCACCTGGTAGCACCGATCACCGCCGAACTCGCGCGCGGCGAACGCGAACGGCTGCTCGACGACTTCCGCAGCGGCACGCTGCATTGCCTGGTCGGGCCGCGGCTGCTCGACCTCGGCGTGCCCGAAGGCCTCGCCGACGTCGGCATCCTGGTCGGCGGCGGCATCGGCGAACGGCAGCGAAACGCGCGCCTGCAGCGCATCCGCCACGGCGGGCTCGTGCACGAACTGATCGCAGAAGACACCGCGGAGGTCGGCCGTGTTCATCGCTTCACTCGCAACGCTCCCGCTCCGCTCGCTGTCGTGCACGCTGGCGGACGGCGAACTGATCCCCACGTGGTGCACGGCCCATGACCTGCCGTGGCTGCGCGACCTGCTGCACGACGCGCACGCGTTCGCGGGCCGGCCGCAGCACGAACTGCAGCGCCGCTGGCGCGCCAGTGACCCGGATCCGCGCGCCGGCCGCAAGCTGGCGATCGCGCGCGCGGTGCTGCGGCATGCGCTGCGCCGTCGCCGTTCGCTCGGCTCCGGCAACGACGCGCGCCCGGACCGCGTTCCCTCGAACCTCGCCAGCGCGCCTGCGCGCCGCCTTCCCGCATCCCGCACCCTGCGCCGCGAACTGTTCGCCGCCGCCGCGCTGCGTTCGCGCGACGAGGCGCTAGCCCACGTCGCGAGCCACCACGGTCTGTCGCCCACCGCACTGCACACGCTGCTGTTCGCCGACCTCGAGCAGGCGCGCACGCTGCACTGGCCGTCGCCACCACCCTCGCCGAGCGACCTGCTGCTCGCCTGCAACCGCGCCATCGCGCAGTCGCTGCTGCGCACCGCAACGTCGGCGACGCTGACGCTCAGCGGACACTCGCGCACCGTGCTGCGCACGGCGTGGCTGCTCGGCGCGCACTTCCGCGTGCTGCGGCACGACACGGCGAACGCGACGCTGCGCTGGCAACCGCCGCCGCACGACGCGCGCGCTTCGCATCGCCTCGCGCACCTGCTGCCGGTGCTGCCCTGGGCGCGCCACTTCGCACTGCGCGCCCGCTGCCGCTGGAACACGCACGACGGCACGTTCGTGCTCACCTCGCACGACGCGCTGCTGCCCGGCCCCGAACCGCGCGCGTTCGACAGCCAGCTCGAACAGCGCTTCGCCGCCGACCTCGCGGTGCAGGCGCCGGAATGGGAACTGCTGCGCGAACCGGTGCCGCTGCAGCGCGGCGAGCAGCTCGCGTTCCCCGACTTCCTGCTGCGGCGGCGCGGTGGCGGCGAGGGGCATGGTGATGCCTGGTGGATCGAGATCGCGGGGCTGCGCGATGCGGGGGCGCTCGCCGGCAAGGTCGAGCTGCTGCGGCGGGAAGCGCGCTACGTGCTGTGCGTGCCGGCGCGCGCGGTGCCGGCGGAGCTGTGCTTGCATGCGCGCGTGGTGGCGTTCGCGCGGCGGGTCGACGTCGCGGCGGTGCTCGCGTGCGTCAGCGCGGCGTCGAGGTCGCCTGCAGCGTCACGGTCAGGTCCGGGTTGAGGCCGGGCACGATCGTCACGTCGCGTTCGAGAGGCTGGGCGCAGCCAAAACGCGCATCCCGCACAACCATCTCACACCCAACCGCGCGTGCGGAACAGCCGCAGCATCCCGAACGCGATCACCATCATCACCGCCATCGCCGTCGGATAGCCCCACCACACCCGCAGCTCCGGCATCCAGTCGAAGTTCATGCCGTACACCCCGACCAGGAACGTCAGCGGGATGAAGATCGTCGAGATGACCGTCAGCAGCTTCATCACCTCGTTGAGCCGGTGGTTCACCGTCGACAGGTGCAGGTCCAGCAAGCTCGCCGTCATCTCGCGGTAGTTCTCGAGCAGGTCGAGCAGCTGCACCACGTGGTCCGACACGTCGCGCAGGTACGGATGCACGTCACTGGAGAAGTGCCGGTTCTCGCTGCGCACCAGCGAACTCATCGCTTCGCGCAGCGGCCACACCGCGCGGCGCAGCTCGAGCAGGCAGCGGCGCGCGCCGTGCAGTTCGGGCACCGCGTTGGTGGTCGCCTTCTGGTCGAGGATCTCGATCTCGATCGTCTCGAGCCGCGCGTCCATCTCCTCGAGCATCGGGAAGTACGCGTCGACGACGGAGTCGAGCAGCGCGTAGGCGAGGTAGTCGGCGCCGCGCTTCTGCATCTGCCCCTTCGCGTCGCGCAAGCGCGAGCGAACCATGCCGAAGCAGTCGCCGGCGCGTTCCTGGAACGTCAGCACGAAGTTCTCGCCGAGGAACATCGCGAACTGCTCGGTCTCGTGCACCTTGGTCGGGTCGACCATGCGCAGCACCAGGAACAGGTGGTCGTCGAACTCCTCGACCTTGGCGCGCTGGTTGACGTGCACGACGTCCTCGAGTGCCAGGCGGTGCAGACCGAACTGCTCGCCGAGCTGGCGGATGATCTCGATGTCGGCGAGGCCGACGATGTCGATCCACACCACCGCGGCGCTGGCGCGCAGCGCTTCGATCTTGGCGAGGTCGACGCCCTGCTGTTCGGTGACGCCGGCGGTGCCGAAGCCGGTCGCCGAGATGCGCGTCGCCTGCGCGTCGGGGGCCGCCTGCAGCACGCTCGGCGAGACGCCGATCTGGCGCGGGGCGCGGCGGCGGCGGCGGCGTGAAGTGGGCTCGGGAGGTGGGGTGGGCGAAGTCACGCGGAGACGGGCGCGCGATTCTGCCGCGCCGACCGCGACTTCGGAACCGCCGCGCGCGATTCAGCGCAGGCGCGAACTGACCGCGGCGGCCAGCGGGGCCGCGGCGCGGTCGACCGCCGCCGGGTCCGGCAGCAGTTCGACGAACGGCACGAACTCGCGCAGCAGCAGGTCGCGGCGCACTTCGAGGCACAGCGTGGCCTGCGGCCGTTGGCTCGCGAACGCGTGCGCCAGCGTGATCGGATGCAGCGCGTAGGTCGAGTTGCGCGCGACCTCGAAGCCGGCCGCCGTGAACTCCGCCTGCGTGCACTGCGCCAGTTCGGTCGCCGCCAGTTCGCGCCCGTCGGGATCGTGCGTGATCAGGTCCACCGCCGGCCGCAGCGGCCAGCTGCCGACGCGATCCGGCGCGTAGGCCGCGCGCAGGTTGGCGCCGATGTCGGCGTCGACGACGACGTCGATGCTGCGGGGCGCGTAGGTGTGCACGAACAGCGTGAAGCCGCCCTCGCGCACGCTGGCGAAGGCCGCGGTGACGACGTCGCGGTAGGCGAAGTAGCGATCGAGCAGCAGCTGCTGGTCGGCGGGTTCCGTCACCCACGGCGGCATGCCGGGCGTCATCTGGCCGGCCTGGTGCGCTTGCGGGATCGCGCCGCGTTCGATGCAGCGGTTGCAGTCGATGAACGTGCGCGGCAGCAGACAGCGCACGACCAGCGCGGTGCGGCGGGGCTGGTTCTTGACGACGCGGGCCGCGACCGCGCGCGCGAGTTCGGGCGAGCCGACGTCGGTATTGACGAAGAAGAAGTCGCGCAGGCCATCGCCGTAGCTGCCCCGCAGCTGCGCGCGCAGGTCGTCGAAGTGGTGCGCGCGCGTGGCGCCGTGCGCCACTTCGAGGAACAGGTCGGGTGCCGCGTCCGCAGCGGCACCGGCACCGCGCAGGTACTCGACTTCACAGATGCCGGGCAGGGAACGCAGCGGAGCAGCCATTCTGCACCGGGATACCGCGGCGGCGCCTCGCTGCGCAAGCGCCCACAGTGCGAGGGACGGTCAGCGCGGATGCAGCGTCTGCCAATCGTCGTTCACCGCGAGATGGAACTCGGCCGAGTCGCCGCCATCCCAGCGCATGCGCACCTTCTGCACCATGCCCTCGATCGGCAGGAACGGGATCAGCAGCCGGCCGTCGCCGTCGGTGCGGAGTTGCGCCCAGGTCGCGGTCACCTTGCTGCGCAGGCTCTGCAGCAGCGCGCCCAACGGATCGCTCTGGCCGCGCATCGTCACGCCGAACGCGACCGGCCACGCGTCGCGGATCGGCCGCTCGGATGCCCCGCGCAGTTCGACGCGCATCGCCGCGAGCGGCCGCAGCGCGAACGACACGGTGCG
>CAMAUH010000195.1 GCA_945861365.1 Candidatus Kuenenia stuttgartensis | reverse complement strand
ACGAACTCGGCGATCGGCAGGTGCGCGACGCGCGGCTTCGGCAGCGACGCCGACAACTCGGCGAAGGCCGGGTCCGACAACGCCATGCTGGCCGCGGTGCGCTGCGCGAATACGGCCTCGCCGAGCAGGCGATGCGCGATCGGATGGTTCGGCTCGGCGTGCAACACGCCCTGCAACAGTTCGATCGCGGCCGCGCGTTCCCCGCGCAGCAACACCGTGACGGCGCGCGCCAGCGCCGGCGGCACCACGACCTCGGCCGGCGGCAACAACCCGGAACCCAGCCGCAGATGCGCTTCCGGGTGCAGCGGATCCACGTCGACGACGCGCTGGTAGGCGGTCGCGGCCTCGTCGATGCGCTGCACGCGGAACAGTGCCGAGCCGCGCGCCGCGAGCAGTTCCCCACTCAACGCCTCGCTGCGATCGACGAACACCCCGGACCGCCGCACCGCGGCATCGAACTCGCGCGCGCGGATCAGAGCCCGCACGCACAGCGCCATCGCGGCCTGGCTGACCGGCGCGCCGCGCAGTGCGGCCTCGGCATAGGCGACCGCGAACGCACTGTTGCCGAGCATCAGGTGGGCCCGCCCGAGACCGATCTCGCAGTCCGTCGCGAGAGCCCCGGCGTCGCGCGCGCGCCGGAACGCCATCCACGCGGCGACCGGGTCCTCGGCTTCCAGCAGGCTCTGCCCATGGCTGCGCCAGGAGTTCGCCACCGAACCATCGCCGCTCGGTGCCGGGTCCTGCGCGCGCACCGGCGCGACCACGGCGCAGGCAAGGGCCAGCGCACGGGCGAGCGACAGGGACAGCGACAGTCGGCGAAAGGAAGGCAAGGGCGGCGTGGTGGCGCGCCGTCCGGCGACGCCGCGCTCCTTTCGGCATTGCGCGGCTCGCCGCTGTGCGGGCCGGCCAAGGCCCGACGCCAAGGCCCGCTCGGCTACCTGGTCTCGGTGCCCAGCACGCGGATGCGCTCGGCGTCGACGACGCTGAGGCTGTCCGTGGCGGGCCGGCGACGCGGGCCGTTCACGCTGATCTCGCGACCGACGAACAGCGCCAGGTCGTAGCGACCGGTGTCACAGGTCAGCAGGCACAGGCGTTGGCCGCCCTTCTCGAGGTAGTAGACGCCAGCCGCCGCGAGGCGGCGCTCGTGGCGCAGCCAACCGCTCGACTGGAACGCCTCGAGCGGATCCCGCTTGTCGGCGGATGCCGCTTCGACCACGGGCGGACGGCTGTCGCGCACCGAGATCGCCTTGGCGATCCAGCTCTGCGTGTCCATGCGCTTCTTCAGCGTGTCGATCGCCGCGCGACCCGCCGATTCCGCCGCGAGCGTCGGCAACAGCTTGTCGAGGGCTTCGTACAGCGGCTCGTAGCTCTGCTCACCGACCGGCTTCTTCATCTCGACCGTGAACGCGTCCTGCACGATCTGCACGGCGGACAGGTCCACCTGGTCCTGGGCTTCGCGCGCGGCCTTCGCGGCGATCTGCTCGAGACGGGCCTTCACCTCGGCCTCGTTCTTCTGCTGCCAGGCCTGGTACGCGGTCGCGAGCGCCGGATCGGCCTGATCGCCGATCTGCACCTCGCCCTCGGCGACCCATGCATCGATGCCCGGCACGCGCACGCGGTACCAGTCATCCTGCTCACCCACCACCTGCAGCACGGTGCCATCGGCCAGCTGCGACACCGGCGGCTCGCTCGACCGCGGCCGGAACCGGAACGACACCTTGGCGCCCTTGGTCTTCACCTGGCCGTCGGCGGTCGCCTCGGTGAACTTGCGGCTGACGTACCCGACCGGACCGAGTGGCACCGCAATCGCGCGGAAGCCGTTCTCGACGCGTCCGACCACGACGACCTGGTCCTTGGTCAGCGATTCCTCGAACACCGGCGGCGAAGCGACCGCACCGGGCCAGCAACGCAACGGGGCGGTGTCCGTGACCACTCGACCGTACGTCGTGGTGGCGGGCGCCGGCGCCTGGGTCACTGCCGGCTTGCTGGCAGTTTCGGCCGGCGTCTGCGGTGCTGTGACCGGCGGCGTCACCGGGGCACCGGTGGCGCCAGGGGCGGGCGGCGTCGGGTTCTGGGCGGACAAGCCGCACACACAGAGGACCGCGAAGGCGAGTGCCATTGCTGGCGTGGGAGAACGGCGATCCGGAACGGCGCGAGCGCCGCACACTGCTGACCACGTGACCATGATTTCCTCGGAGGCGCTGCCTCGGGGGGACTGACCGGAATCCATGTCCGCGGCGGGTGACCGCCCACCGCGGGACGAACCACGATGCTACCGGACTCCTGCCGACGGGAAAGCCTCTTGTCGCGACCTTCGTGCCGGGAAAAGGCGCTCGGCGACGCCAGCCTCGACGGCCGATAGCATCCGCCACCCATGTCGCTGCGCGCCTGCATGCTGCCGTTGCTGTTCGCGTGCCCAGCATGCACGTGGTGGTCGAGCCAAGACCACGTGCTGATCTCGAGCGAACCGCTCGGCGCGCACGTCGCCGTCGATGGCGAGGACTCCGGGAAGACCACGCCCTGCCGGCTGTTGCTGGGTGGCACGCTCGGCCACGACCACGTGGTCGAGTTGACCAAGAAGGGCTACCGGCCGACGCGGCGGCGCATCTACCAGTACACCGAGGGCTACACGTCGAAGTGGATCGACGGCGTCTACGACCCGGTGCTGCCGCCGTTGCCACTGTTCTGGACCGTCGGCGACTTCGTGTTCCCGTTCGCGGTGCGCAGCGCCCTGATGCCGGCCGAGATCCACGTGCGACTCGACCGCGAGGACGCGCCGCTGCTCGGCTTCGATCTGCCGCCGGAACGGCGCAGCACACCGGCGGACCGCTGACCGTGAAGCGGACGGTCTTCCTCGATCGCGACGGCACGCTGAATCGCGAAGTCGGCTACGTGCGCAACCCCGCGGCGCTCGAGGTGTTGCCAGGCAGCCGCGCTGCACTGCAGCGCCTGCACGACGCCGGCTACCGCATCGTCGTGGTCACCAACCAAGCCGGCATCGCGCGCGGCCTCTACGGCCAGCACGATCTCGCCGCCATCCACGCCCGCCTGCAAGCCGAGGTCGGCGGCCTCGTCGACGCGTTCCTGCATTGCCCGCACCACCCCGAGGGCGGCCACGGTTACGGCCATGGATGCGCGTGCCGCAAGCCCGGCGCCGGCCTGCTGCTGCAGGCGCGCGAACTGCTCGGCTGCGAATGGCCCGGCAGTGCGATCGTCGGCGACAGCGCGCGCGATCTGCTGATGGCGCGCGAACTACCGCTGCAGAAGGTGCTGGTGCACAGCGGCAAGCCGGTCGAGGGGGAACGCGAACTGCTGCGCGCAGCGAACCTCGCACCGGACCATGAGGCCGCAGACCTCACGGCGGCAGTCGATTGGCTACTGCGGCGCTGACGGCCCGCGATCGGCCGGCGGCCGGCGCGCGGCGTACAAGGCGATGAAGCAGGTCACGCAGGACACGCCCGACAGCACGCACCCGAACACCAGGCCGCCGACGCTGCGGAAGAAGAAGTGCGCGCCGAACGCGATGGCCGCACCGAGCGAAACACCCGCGCAACTCAGATAGAAGCCGATCAGGCCAGGCGACCAGCGCGTGTGTTCGACTTCACCGGGACGGCGCGTTTGCATCGGGATTCCTCAGCAGGCGAATGCGGTGGCAACGGCCGAGTTTCGCCAGGATCCGTTCACGGCAGGTAGCGCGACAACCGCGCGCCGAGGTGATTGCATGCGAACATCGGCAGCTTGGACCACAGGCGCCGCGGCAGCGCGAGCTTCGGATTGCTCGGATGGAACTCGGGCAGCTTGGCCCCCTGACCGAGCAACAGGTACTCGTAGTGCAACGGCTCGGCCTCGAAGCCCATGTTGCGCTTGAACTTCGCCGGCCCCGAATCGGCACGGCTGCGGCCGAAGTCGAAGTGCCGGTAACCCTGCTCGACGGCCCATTCCATGATCGCGCAGTAGATCCAGTTGTTGACGCCGGTGTCGTTGACGTCGCTGCGCGAACCGGAGTAGTAGGCGTAGACGGTGTCCTTGAAGCAGAAGGACATCACGGCGGCGATCGTGTTGCCGTTCGGCAGCACGGCCCGGTGGATCACCGCCGCCTTGCCGAACTCGTCGACCAGCCCCTGGAACCAGCTGCGCGGCAGCGCCGGCGAGCCGAGGCGGCGCTTGTTCTCGGCGAACAACGCGAACAACTCGTCGACCGAACCATCCGGCGTCACCGTGATGCCGAACGATTCGCGGCGCTTGCCCTCGATCGCCGGTGCCGCGGGCTCGCGCGCACAGCGCACCTCGGCACGGGCCTTCTTCGGGATGCGCGCCATCACGTCCTCGGCGCGTTCGGGCAGTTCACAGCGGAAGGTCACGTACAGCGGCGAACGCGGGCGCTCGCCGGGGCGCGCTTCGAGGTGGCGCAGCTCCACGTAACCGACCCCGAGTTCCCGCCCCATCACCTCGGCGTGCTGCAACAGCGCCTGCTGCGCGCGTTCGTCGTCGGCCAGCACTCCGCCATAGACGGCGTACGGCACGCTGACGAGGTTCTTGCCGAGGAACGGACTCTTGGTCAGGAACAGCGGCAGCACGCCGAGCCAGCGCCGCCCCTGCTCGACGACGAGGTGGTGCGGATAGTGGTGGAACTGCTCGGCGACCACGCGCGACCAGCCGGTCCGGTGGAAGAACGTGCCGTGCGCGTGGCGGCTGACGTAGCTGTCCCAGCGTGCATCCTCGCCGGGCAGGATCTCGCGGACCCGCAGCGGTTGCTCGGGCACGGCGGGTTCCGCCGCCACCTTCACCACGGCCTCGGGAGCAGGAGCCGCTCCCTCGAACGCTGGCTGGGCGTCGTGGGCCACCACCGGCGCGACCTCGGCCATCGGCACCACTTGGGCTTCGGAGTGTTCGTCGGTCGCCGGGCCGTCGTTCTCGACCTTGTAGTCACGCAGGTTCGGGGCCTGCGTGAAGATGATGATCTCGCCGATCAGGCCGAACCCGAGCAGCTGCACGCCGAACGCGGCCAGGATGGCGCCGATGACGAACACCGGCCGGTTGGCGAGGCTCTCGTTGTCGAACAACTTCAGGTAGAGCGGCCAGGCGGCCATCAGCGTGCCGACCAGCGCCGCGCTGAACCCGACGTAGCCGAAGAACCGCAGCGGTCGCTGCGTGAAGCGCGTCAGGAACGTGATCGCGAGGATGTCGAGCAGTCGCCGCAGGTAGACGCCGACGCCGTAGAAGCCGGCACGGCCCTTCTCCTCGCGGTGGCGCACGCGCACTTCGACGACCCGGAAGCCCTGACGCCGCGCCAGCACCGGCAGGAACCGGTACAGCTCGCCGTACACCGCGACCTCCTCGAGCACCTGACGGCGAAAGCCGCGGGTGCCGGAGTTCAGGTCGTGGAACGGCATGTTCATCACCAACCGCAGGAACCAGTTGAAGACCAGCGACTGCATCTGGTTCAGCAACGGATCGATGCGCGAATGCCGCCAGGTCGCCACGCAGTCGGCACCGGCTTCGAGCGCCTTCACGACCAGCAGCACGTCCTCGGGCTCGATCTGCAGGTACGGCGGGACGTTGACCACGAGGTCGCCGTTCGCCTTGGCGACGCCAGCCGACAACGCGATCGACTCGCCGAGGCCGCCGCCTTCGAGCTGCACGATGCGCAACGGCCATTCGCTGGCAAGGTCGCGCACTTCCTGCTGGAAGCGTGCGGCCGGACCGTCCAGCACGACGACGAACTCGCAGCGATAGCCAGCGGTGAGCAGGGCCTTGCCGAAGCCCTCCACCACCGGACGCGGCTGCGCATCCGGGCCGGCGATCGCGAGCACGACGGTGACCAGCGGCGCAGTCATCGGCTGGCCTCGCGGACCGTGACGGAGATGCGCTGGCGGAAGAACTTGGACACCTTGACCTGCAGCTCGGCCAGGAACCCGAGCAGGAACACGTTCATCGCCACCAGCAGTGCCACGGCGCCGGCCGCGACTGCGGCCATGTCGGTATCGCCGAACCACTCCCAGGTGCCATCGCTGTGGCCCTTGACGAAGCCGAGCACGAACAGCATCGGCGCGACGACGAACAGCGGCAGCGACAGCAGCGAGAACCAGCGGATCGGATGCGCCGCGAACTGGATCAGCATCTTGATGCCGACCAGGTCCGCGAGGACCCGGAACACGCGCCCGAGCCCGTACTTCGACTTGCCGGCCCGCCGGGCGTGGTGGCGCACCGGCAACTCGGCGATGCGCGCGCCGATGCCGGCACCGAGTGCGGCCAGGAATCGGTGCATGTCCGAGTACAGGTGCAAGCTGCGCACGACCCAGCTGCGATACGCCTTCAGCGAACACCCGGTGTCGTGGATGCGCGCGCCGGTCACGCGCGAGATCAGGAAGTTGGCGATGCGGCTCGGCAACAGGCGCGTCGCCATGCGGTCCTGGCGATGCCGACGCCAACCGCAGACCACGTCGTAGCCCTGCTCGAGCTTCTCGACGAGGCGCCCGATGTCGGCCGGATCGTTCTGCAGGTCGCCGTCCATCGACACGATCGTGCGGCCCCGCGCCGTGCGGAATCCGGCCGCCATCGCCGCGGTCTGGCCATAGTTGCGGCGGAAGAACACCAGCCGCAGGTGCGGGTCGATCGCCGCCAGCGACCGCAGCACGTCGCGGGTGCCGTCGCGGCTGCCATCGTCGACCAGCACGATCTCGTACGAACGGCCGAGCAACTGCAGCGCGTGCGTCAAGGCGTCGTGCAAGGGCACCACGTTGTCGCGTTCGTTGAAGATGGGAACGACGACACTGAGGCCTGGCGGCTGGTCGGACTCGAGGTTCGCGGACACGGAAGCGTCACTCATAGCGCGCACCGGCCGGAAGTTCTGCGAGGCTTCTTCCCTCTGAAAGCACGTGCGGCGCGCATCGTGGGAACCCGCTCACCCGCCGAAGCACGTGGCGGCCAGGGCCCCGGCAGCCACCGCCGCGAGGCCGACGACCGCGATGAGCACCCAGCGACGGGCCCGCTTCGGGGCAGGGCCGGCCAGCACCGGCGCGAACTCGCCCGGCAGAGCGCGCTCGGCCGCCGCGAGATCGCCGCGCTCGATCTGGCGCAACACGTGGCGAGCCTGGCCCGGCAAACGCTCCACGATCTCGTCGCGCAGCAGATCGGCAACCGTCAGTCCCTTGAACTCGCGCACCAACCGCACGGTCGGTGGCGCCACGTTGCCCTCGATCGGACCATCCACCCGCTGCAAGCGCGGTGGTTGGCGACCGTCTCCGCGCACATCGTTTCCGCCCGTCACGGCGGTGCTATCGGTCGACCAGACCGCGCATCTGGAGGCGCCATCACCGCCAATCGCAGTATGGTGACACCGGAGTCGCGCGGCATTACCCTACATTGAAAGCAACCCAGCAGCCTGATTATTCGCCACTATCTAGGCCTTCGCATTCATGGACCGCCCAGCCCGCATCGCCGTCGTCGGCCCGGTCGATGACCGGCTGGTCGGCGATCTGCGGCGACTGCCGCTGCGGCCGGAAGTGCGGCAGTGCAGCTCGCTGACGAGCGACATCGAGGCGTTGTCGCGCTTCCAACCGGACCTGCTCGCGATCGCGATGCCCACCGAGGCGGCGGAGGAGATCGGCGCCCTGCGCCTCGTCCGTCAACTCTGGCCAGCACTCGGCGTGTTGCTGGTGGTTCCGGCCGAACGGGAAGTCGCCGCCGCACCACTCGCGCAGCGGCTCGGTGCCCGCGTTCTCGTGCATCCTGACGCCC